>JAJXZC010000511.1 GCA_021780275.1 Pseudomonadota bacterium | reverse complement strand
GCCCATGTCGAGACCGGCGCAGAAGGCGCGGCCCTCGCCCGAGAGCACGACGGCGCGGACGCCCTTTTCGGTGGCGAGCCGCTCGCCAGTCGCGATCAGCGCTTCGAACATCGCATCGTCGAGCGCGTTCATCTTGTCTACGCGCACGAGCCGCACATCCGCGACGCCGTTTTCAATCGAGAGGGAAATCCGCTCGCTCATATCGTTCCTCCGCAAGGCACAAGTTTCTTTGCACGAAGCCTAGCGCATTCCCGCGGCCTCATCGAAGCAGATTCAGAACGCCGCGGTTTGACAGGCGGCGCCCTTGCGTCAACTCTGTGCTGAAACGCCGAAGCGGCTGGAGAAACGGGAAGGACAAGGCATGATCGAGACAGGGCACGCGCCATCCTGCGAGTGCGAAGGCAAGCCGCATGCACACGATGCCGAGAGCTTCGGCTGTCCCTGCTGCGCGCCGATCCTTCAGGATATGGGGCTTCTGTCCTTTCCGGCTTTCGACCGGGCCGCACGGAATGACGACTGGGCGCGGCTGGGCCCGGCTCCCGAAGTCCATGCCGGCACGACCGTCTTGGCCAATGCCAATGTCGTGACCGCGGACGGAAATTTCAGCATTGCCGAGGCGCTCGCTTTCCGTAACGGAATGATCGTCGCGGTGGGGACGCTCGACGAAGTGAAGGCGAGCGCGGGCGACGAAGCCGAGATCGTCGATTGCGCCGGGCGAACGATCCTTCCGGGCTTCATAGAGCCGCATATGCACTTTTTCCCCATCGCCATTCTGGGGCGCTTCGCCGATGTCGGAGCGATGCAATGCGAAGATGCCGAGGATGTCATCGCGCGGATCGGAGAGTTGGCAAGACAGGCAAAGCCCGGCGAGTGGATCGTTGCCCGGCAGTTCGACCCTTCGCTTCAGCCCGGCGCGGACCGCATCAACGCGCAGGCGCTCGACCGTCTGGCACCCGACAATCCGGTCTTCATCTTCAATGCCTCGCTTCATATCGGCTATTGCAATTCGGCGGCATTGAAGATCGCCGGCATCACCGCCGCGACGCCCAATCCCGCCGGCGCCGCATATGGGCGCGAGCCTGACGATACGCCGAACGGTGTGCTGCAAGGACAGACGACGATGTTCGCCGTGCTCGGTCACAACCTCGCCGCCATGGCTGTGACCGATGTGCCCGCCGCCTGCAAGCGCGTGTGCGAAAAGGCGAACCGCGTCGGCATCACCACCTTCTGCGATCAGGCGAGCGGCGGCTTCCAGGGACCGGGCGAGATCGAAGCCTTCCGAAAGTTCGCGGCCTCCGGACATATGACCGCTCGTCTTCGTTATTCATTGATCCAGGCCGGCGCAAGCCGCTGGGACGAGTTGGGCTTTGCCTTCGGCGACGGCGACCAGATGGCGCGCGCGACCGGCTGGAAGATCGTCTCCGACGGTTCCAATCAGGGCCGCACCGGACTTCAACGCGAGCCCTATCTTGGACGCGACGATTTCGGCATCGCCTATGTCGAGAAGGAGGCGCTGAGGGAGATCGTGGTGAAGCGCGCGCTTCAGGGCTGGCCGGTTGTCGTTCACGCAAATGGCGACAAGGCCATCGACCATGCGCTTGATGCCTTCGAGGCGGCCTATGCGGCTGGCGCGCCGCGCGAGCGCCGCTTCCGCATCGAACATTGTTCGATCCTTCACGACGAGCAGATCGAGCGCATCGCAAAACTCGGCATCAGCCCGAGCTTCCTGATCGGTCACGTCCACTATTGGGGCAAGGCCTTTCGCGACGAGATATTCGGACCGGCAAAGACGAACCTCCTCGGCCGCGCCGCGTCATGCGGGAAGAAGGGCATTCGCTGGACCATGCATTCGGACGAGCCGGTGAGCGAGATGGACCCGCTGCGCCTCATCGACAACGCGGTCAACCGCAGCCTCTGGAAGGAGCCGGGCAGCGTGCTCAATCCGGGCGAGCGCGTGAGCGTCGAGGACGCCATCGTCGCGCTCACGCGGGATGCCGCGTGGCAATGTCACTCCGAACATGAGATCGGCACGCTGGAGCCGGGCAAGTTCGCGGATTTCGTCGTTCTGGACAAGGATCCGCGCGCGGTGCCGCCGGAGACGATCCGCAGCATTCGCGTGCTTGAAACATGGGTCGGCGGAAAATGCGTCTATTCCGCCTGAAACGAATGGGAGCGCCGAAGCGCCCCCACCTTTTTCAGAATATCAGATCGGCCAGCTTGCGGCGGTGATAGGCCGCGTCGCCATGCTGCACCTCGCACCAGACGCCGCGACGGCGGAAAAGCTGTGCGTCGCAGTCATAGGTGAAACCGAAGCCGCCATGGAACTGGATGGCGCGATCAGACGCAAAGGCGATGGCGTCGCTCGACAGAGCCTTCGCCATGCGCATGGCAATCTCGCCTTCCTCGCCCTGACCGAAGACGCCTGCCGCATAATAGAGATGCGAACGGGCCGCTTCGAGTGCGAGAAGCGCATCGACCGTCGGGTGCTTCAGCGCCTGATAGGAGCCGATATAGCGGTCGAACTGCTTGCGCGTCTTCAGATACTCGACGATGACGTCGATGACGCCGCTCGTGCCGCCGCAGGCTTCCGCCGCAAGCAGCAGGCAGGCCGCCGCGTCGACATGGCTCAGCGCCGCCACCGTTGCCGCCTGATCGAGCAGATTGGCCTTGGGCACCGAGACGCCGTCGAGTTTCAGGCGATAGGAGCGGCGCGTTTCGTCGATCACCGTCTCCTTTTCAAGCACCGCCTTGCCAAGCGCCGCCTTGTCGAGAAGAACGAGCGCCGGCTTGCCGCCAAGTGATACCGAAACGATGGCGAGATCGGCGGAGGCCGCATCGGTCACGAAAGTCTTGGTGCCCGAAAGCGCAAGCGTGTCGCCTGCTTCCGTCGCCTTCGCTTCGAGATGCGCGAGGTTCCAGTCGCCATGCGGTTCGACAATTGCGAGAGCGCCGATAGCGCCTTCGCAAATCTTCGGCAGCCATTCCTGCTTCTGCGCGGAGGTGCCTGCCTTCAGCAACGCCTGTGCGACAAGCGTCGTGGAGACGAAAGGCGTGCCCGCGAGATTGCGGCCGAGCGGCTCGGCGATGGTCACGACTTCGGCGAGACCGAGGCCGCTACCACCGAATTCTTCCGGCACGGCGATGCCGAGCCAGCCGAGCGAAGCCATTTCGCTCCAGATCGCACGGTCGAAATCTTCAGCCGCCGCGATGCGCGCCCGCGCCTTGTCCATGGGGAACTTGTCGCGGGCGAAGCTCGTCGCGATGTCGAGAAGCTGCTCCTGCTCCTCGCTGAAGGTGATCGTCAGTTTCTTGTTTGTATCCAGCATGATCTATCGCTCCTCAGCTCTTCGGCAGGCCGAGAACGCGCTCGCCAATAATGTTGTGCTGAATTTCGCTCGTTCCGCCGCCGATGGTGGCGGAGAAGGAGTTGAAGTACGACCGCTGCCACTGGCCGCGCTCATAGGCAAGATCGTCGCCGACGTAATAGGCCGCGTTCGCGCCTTGCAGAGAGAGTGCGAACTGGTTCATGCGGCGCTGATATTCGCTGCCCACGAGCTTCGACGACATGGGGATCGAGAAAGGACGATCCGCATTGAGCGCCTTGATCTTGGAACGTGCCGAATTGAGCATCATGGACCGTTCTTCCATGATGAACTGCACGAGCCGGTCGCGGATCGTCGGGTCTTCGATCGCGGGCCTGCCTGCGCGCTGCGCGGTCTGCGCGAGCGCGACAACTTCTGCCACTTCGCGGCTCATCATCGCATGGCCGCCAGCCTGACCGCCGACCGCCCCGCGCTCGAAAGCAAGCGTCGCCATGGCGACCTGCCAGCCTTCGCCTTCCTTGCCGATGAGGCAGGATTCGGAGATCCGCGCATCGGTGAAGAAGGTCTGGTTGAAGCCATATTCGCCGGTGAGCTTGCGGATCGGCACAACTTCAATGCCGGGAATGCGCATCGGGATGAGGAAGAAGCTCAATCCCTCATATTTGTTATTCGTGTTCTGCTTCGTGCGGGCGAGCAGGATCATATATTTCGCGTGCCTGCCAAGGCTCGTCCAGATCTTGCTGCCGTTGAGCACGAACTCGTTGCCGTCGCGCGTCGCCTTGAGCTGCGCATTGCCGAGATCGGAGCCGTGATCCGGCTCCGAGAAGCCCTGACACCAGATGTCCTCGGCGCTGAGAATACCCGGAATATAGGCCTTCTTCTGCTCTTCCGATCCCATGTTGAGGATCAGCGGACCGGCCCAGTTGAGGCCGATCGTGTTCGTCATGAAGGGCACCTTCTGGCGGATCATCTCGCGCGTCACGATGTCCTGAAGAGCCTGCGGCTTGCCGTGGCCACCATATTCCTTCGGCCAGGCCATGCCGAGATAGCCGGCCTCATAGACCTTCCGCTGCCAGTCGCGCAGGAAATAGAACTGCTCGTCCGTGCCCACTTCCATGAAGGACAGCGGCAGCAGGAAGCCCGGATCGGCGGGCTTGTTTTCTTCGAACCAGGCCCGGACTCCCTTGCGGAATTCATCGAGCTCCTGTGTGGTCAGGCTCATTCTTTCACCCTTTTCCAACAATCTTCCTGAATCAAATACCCAGCTGACGCGCGGCGAGATCGCGCATGATCTCCTCCGAGCCGCCGCCGATCGCATTCACGCGCACTTCGCGGTAGATGCGCTCCACGCGGCAGCCGCGCATATAGCTCGCACCGCCCATGATCTGCATTGCCTCACGGGCGCAGAACTCCATCGTCAATGTCGCCTGCACCTTGAGAAGCGAGAGATCTGCCACCGGCGTCTCTCCCGCCTTCACGCGCACGACGCATTGTTCGAGATAGGCCTGCGTCGCCGCGATCTGCCGCGCCATCTCGGCAAACTTGTGCCGGATGACCTGATGATCGGCGAGGCGCTTGCCGAAAGTCTCGCGCTCGCGCGCCCAGGCCAGCGCATCCTCGAAGCAGACGCGCGCATAGGCCACAGCGCTTGCCGCGAGGCCGATGCGCTCATTGTTGAAGTTGAGCATGATGCCGATGAAGCCATTATTTTCTTCACCGATGAGGTTTTCCTTCGGCACGCGCACATCGTCGAAATAAAGCGCTGCGGTGTCGGATGACCACCAGCCCTGCTTCTTCAGGGGCGTGCGCGTGAAGCCCTTCATGTCGCGCTCGAGCAGGAGAAGCGAAATGCCCCGCGCGCCCGGTCCGCCGGTGCGCACGGCAACCGTATAGTAATCCGCGCGTATGCCGCCGGTGATGAAGATCTTCGAGCCGTTGACGACGTAATCGTCGCCGTCGCGCACGGCGCGGGTCTTGAGATTGGCGACATCAGAGCCGCCCGATGGTTCGGTGATGCCCAGCGCGTGAATCTTTTCGCCCGCCAGAACCTGCGGCGCGATACGTTCCTTCATCGCAGCCGAGCCGATGGCGAGAACGGGCGGAAGGCCGATGCCATGCACCATCAGGCTCGCATTGATGCCGCCCGCGCCGAGACGCGCCAGCTCCTCCGCCGTGACGATCGAATACATGGGATCGTGGACCGGCGTGCCGCCATATTCCTCGGGGAAGCCAAGCCCGAGAAGGCCGACTTCCGCTGCCTTCTTGTAGAGTTCGCGCGGAAACTCGCCCTCCTCTTCCCAGTCGTCGACATGTGGCATCATCTCCGCCTCGACGAACTTGCGCAGCGTCGCGCGCCAAGCGCGATGATCGTCCGTATAGAGCGGGCCCATGTAACGATTGTCGAAATCGACGGGGCTCTGGCCGTTGGAGAATTTGGCAGACATCATTCAGTCCCGTCTCAAAGGCTGATCGCGCGCTGGAAAGCCGGGCGCTCGCTCAACCGCTTGTAATAGGCCTCCGTGTTCGGCTTGAAGCCGCCGCGGAAACCCAGTGTGTCGGCGAGATAGAGCGCATAGCCAACCGCGATATCGGCAATGGTGAAGCGGCCAGCGCATAGATACTCGCTCTCGCCCGTCGCCTTCTCCACGCTCTTGAGGCGCGAGAAGAACCACTGCGTGTAATCGTCCACGGCCTGCTTGAGGCGGCGCTCTTCAGGCTCCAGCACCGTGTAACGCAGCACGATGGTCTGCGGAAAGGTCAGCGTCGCGTCGCTGCGGTGGAGCCAGTTGAGGTAAAGACCATAATCCTTGTCCTTCGGCGTCAGGCCGATATCGGAAGGACCATGGCAATCGACCAGATACTGGCAGATGCCCGCCGATTCCGTCATCGTCAGGTCGCCATCGACCATGGTCGGCACGGTGCCGAGCGGATTGATGTCCAGATAGCCCTCGCGATAGAAGCGCGGCGGAAACTTCATCGACTCGAGCTCATAAGGGATGCCCATTTCCTCGAGCGTCCAGAGCGGACGCACCGAGCGCGCGCCTTTGCAGTGATAAAGCTTGATCGTCATGTTTCCCGTCGCCTCACGCTTCTCTGTTCGCCGCGTCTTTCGCGCGGCTTACAAGGTTGTCGAAGAGGAAGCCGCATCCGTCAATGGCGAGATGCGGTTTTCCTCATGCACGGCCCGGATGACGTAGCGTCCGCTATGGATTGCGGGCCGAGCGCGCCGTCATGTATTGCGGAGATACCAGGCGAAATCGAGGTCCGTGACGGAGGCGAAGAAGCGGTCGCACTCCGCCTCCTTGATGGTGAGGAAGATATTGGTGAATTGTTCGCCGAGCCTTTCACGCAGGAAATCCGACTTCCGTGCAACTTCAAGCGCCCTCCACCAGTTCATCGGCAGGGTCGCCTCTTTCTGGCCATAGCCGTCGCCGACCACAGGCGCGCTCGGCTCGATCTTCTTCTCAAGACCCTCCGCGATACCCGCAAGAACGGTGGCCAGCGCCACGTAAGGATTGGCGTCTGCGCCGCAGACGCGATGTTCCAGATGGCGCGTCTCGGCCCTGCCCGAAGTCACGCGGAGCGGGACCGAGCGATTGTCGATGGCCCATGCGGGAGCGAGCGGCGCGTAGGAATTTTTTCTGAAGCGGCGGAATGAATTCGCATTCGGCGCGAAGATCGCCATGCTCTCGGCCATTGTCGCTTCGAGACCGCCGATGGCGTGGCGCAGATGCGGCGTCAACTCCGTGCCCTCGCCCGCAAAGAGATTGTCGCTCGTCTCGTCGGCCAGAGAGACATGCACATGCATGCCGCTGCCCGAGAGTTCGGCATAAGGCTTCGCCATGAAGGTCGCGACATAGCCGTGGCGATCCGCAACGCCCTTCACCAGCCGCTTGTAGAGCACCGCATCGTCGGCCGCGCGCATCGCATCGTCACAATGGGCAAGCACGATTTCGAGCTGGCCCGGCGCATATTCCGAGATGAGCGTGCGGGCCGGGAGCCCCATCTTCTTCGCGCCGGCAAAGACGTCATTGAGGAAGGGCGAAAAATCCTCCAGATCCTGCATCAAATAGGCCTGAAGATGCGACGGCGCGAACCCGTTCGGCGCAGCGGCGGGCGTCGGCTTGCCGGAATGCACGGCCTCCCGGTCGATCAGATAGAATTCGAGTTCAATGGCGACGACGGGCTTGAGGCCTTGGGCTTCGAGGCTATCGACCACGCGGGCGAGCGCATGGCGCGGATCGGCTGGCGTTGGCAAACCGTCGCGCTCGTAGGACTCGAGAATGAGCTGCGCAGTCGGCACTTCATGCCAGGGCGCATGGGTGATCGTGCCCGCGACGGGAAAGCAGGGGCGGTCGGAATCGCCCTCCTCCCAGACGAGGCCGGTTTCGAGCACGTCGGCGCCAAGAATGTCGAGCGACTGGATGGAACAGGGAAGCGGCCGCCCGTCGCGATAGGCGGCGGCGAGTTCCTCCGGCCGCAACACCTTGCCCCGCGCAACGCCCGAAGGGTCGGTGAGGAATGCCTGTATCTGGACGATTTCGGGATTGGCGGCGAGAAAATCCGCCGCCTCCTTTTCACTCGCACGCGCCATGTTCAAATCTCTTCCCTGCCGCAAAGCACAGCCAGAGCTTCGCCGAAACGGGCAACGAGCCCATCGACATCCGCTTCGGTCGTGCTCGGCGCAACGAGGGTCATGTTGTGGAACGGCGTTACCAGCACGTTCCGGTTCAGAAGGAATAGATGGATCGCGCGTTCGACCGTGTGGTCGATGGCGGCTGCCGCCTCCGCGCCATTTTCGAGCGGGCGCGGGGAAAAGACGAGCTCCGCACGGGCGCCGATCTGCGTGACGGTCCAGTTGAGCTCCGCCTTCGCAACCTCGGCGCGAAGGCCTTCCGCCAGCCGCTTCGCGAGCCGTGTCATGTGATCATAGGCGGCTGGCGTCATCACCTCTTCGAGGCAGGCGCGCATGGCGGCAAGCGCCAGCATGTTGCCGGACAGCGTGGTGCCAATGCCGGAATAGCCGGGCGTCTTGGTGTCCTGAACGCGGCGCATCTCCGCTTCAACCTTGGAAGAGAAGCCGAAAACGGCAGTTGGAAGACCGCCCGCGACCGGCTTGCCCAGCACGAAAAAATCGGGGTCGAGATCATGCGCGCGGGTGAAGCCGCCGGGGCCGGTCGAGATCGTATGCGTCTCGTCGAGGCAGATCAGCGTCCCGTGCCGTCGCGCGGCAGCAAGCAGCCCTTCAATGAAACCCGGCCTCGGCAAAACCATGGCGGTATTGGTGAGCGCGGGCTCGGTAAGGATCAACGCGATATCGCCGGTGGCGAGCAATTTCTCGACAGCATCGAGATCGTTGAAAGGCGCGGCAACACTCGTCTGCGCGATGTCCTGCACCTGACCGAGCAGGCTTGGCTTCATCTTTGTCTTTGCGCCTTCGAGCTTCACGAAGGCGTCTTCCACCTGCCCATGATAGCAGCCGTCGAAAACGAGAATCTTGCGCCGGCCCGTGATCGCGCGCGCCCAGCGCACCACCGCGCGGTTCGCATCGCTCGCCGTTGCCGTCACCTGCCAGAAGGGCAGGCCGAAATGCCGCGCGAGAAGTACACCGACTTTCGCCGTGAGATCGGAGGGGAGCATGGCGGTGAGCCCATGCTGCGCCTGTTCGGCAATCGCCCTGGCAACCGGCGCGGGCGAATGGCCAAACATGGCGCCCGTATCGCCGAGGCAGAAATCGGCATAGGCGCGGCCATCCACGTCGGTGACGGTAGATCCTTTGGCCTCGCGCACGAAAAGGGGAAAGGGCGTCTCCCAGTCGAGCATCCAGTGAAGGGGTACGCCGCCGGGAAAATGCTTGCCCGCCTCCTCGGCCATGCGGCGCGAAACGGGATGCAGCTCAGCGAAACGCCGGCGTTCTGCGGCGATGAGGGCTTCCGCCCGCTGCCTGATTTCCGGCGAGATGGACATTTTTCGAAAAGAACCCCGGCGACGGCACAAGAGCCAACTTCTTTAGCTCAAGCCTGCCATGCCGCCTAGGGACATAGGAAGAGCCAGCCTCGCGCCCCCTCCCCTGAGCGCGAGGCCGGCGGCGCGTCACACCGTCTCAGCGACGGGCGGCGCCGTATAGGAGGCCGACTGGGTGATGACCTCGTCGGGAACCTGAAGCATCTGGAGATAGACCTCTTTCGGATAGGCCATATGCGGCTTTTCCGGGTCGTAGGGCGGCTGGGGCACGGGGCTCGGGCCGGTATAGGGCGCGGGCGCCTTGAAGCGTGCCGCCTCCGCCGCCGAAATGCCCGCCTTGGCGAGCACGGCAGGATCGATCCATTTCGCCGGATCGACGGCCTCCTGGGAGGTCGCGACTTCAAGCGTCATGTGATCGGGACCGGCGAAATAGATCGAGCGGCACATGCCATGATCGATCGGGCCGATGACATTGACGCCATGGCTGCGGATACGATCGCGAATGGCGACGAGATCGCTGTCGGAATCGACGCGGAAGGCGAGATGCTGAAGCGTGCCCGCCGCGCTCGGTAGCGCGCCGCTGCCTGCATGGGTGCGGCCGATCTCGATCGGGATCTTGTCCACGTCGGGAAGCTGCACGATCGAGAAATAGCTGTGATCGTTCATGCGCAGAAACGCATGCAAACCGCCCGGCACGCCATGCATGTCGAACAGCGCGACCAGCGGGCAGCCCAGCACCTCCGAAAAAAAGGCGATGTGTTTCTTGATGTCCGAGGCCATGAAGGCCAGATGGTGAATACCCGTGGTTAGCTGAGTCATCTTGTCTCCTCCCATGATGAACTTGGCCTGGATGCAACTCGCTAGTTCTTGACGAAACCGCTGAGCAGAGCGTCGAGAACGAGGCTTTCATGCGCGGCGCGCCCCTCCGCCGTGTCGGGATCGAAGCCGAATGTTCCGCGCATCAACGGCGCGAGATTGATGACGCCGGCCGCGCCTGCCTGCAGCGTGATGACGATCATTTCCGGCGGAAAAGGCTTCAGCACGCCGGCCTCGATGGCGGCGCGGGCAAGGGCGGCAAGCCGCCTGTTGCGGTGGCCCAGCACATGCTCATCGAGCCAGGCGAGGCGTTCGCCGCCTGCCATGCCTTCCAGCGCGACCACGCGGCCAAGTGCCGGATGCTTC
>JAJXZC010000398.1 GCA_021780275.1 Pseudomonadota bacterium | reverse complement strand
CAAGGCGTTTATATGCCTTTGTCTCGATGCTGACTGGAAACGATCCGAGCCGCACAAAACGTCCGTCGATCTCGTAGCCGCCGCGCGCCTCGGCGGCGCCGAGCCGCTCGAGGAAATGTGCGTAATTGTCCTGATCGTTTTCGGTCTGGAAGCCGACCAGGTCGCAATAGGTGAGGCTGCCGAAAATCTCGCGATGAAGCGGCAGCGTTTGCAGTATGTCCGGCGGCGCGCAGGGCGTGTGGAGGAAGAAGCCGACCTTGTTGCGATGGCCGCGCGTGCGCAATTCGCGCGCGAGCAGCATCAGGTGATAGTCGTGAATCCAGATGACGTCCTCGTCCGTGAGGATCCGCGTCAGCTGGTCAGCGAACATGCGGTTGACGCGCATGTAGCCGCTCGCGTCCGCCCGCGAATATTCCTGCAGGTCGACGCGATAGTGCAGCACCGGCCAGAGCACGCTGTTGGCGAGACCATTGTAATATTCCTGGATATCGTTTTTCGAGAGGTCGATCAGCACATAGGTGACCTTGTTGACTTCGACCGTGCGCGGCGCTGACGCTGGCTCGTCGGTCACCTTGCCGCTCCAGCCGAACCAGACCCCATTGCGGTTCTTGAGGGCGGCTTTTACCGCCACCGCCATGCCGCCTGCGAGCGGTGTGCGCGGAGAATCCGGCACTGCCACCCGATTTGATACGATGATCAGCCGCGCGCCCATGCGTTCTCCCAGCTCGCTGACAGGCGGGTCGCTGTGTTGATGATGCCCGCCATGGAATACGTTTGAGGAAGATTGCCCCAGAGCTCTCCTGTCTCGGGATGTATGTCCTCCGAAAGCAGGCCGTATGCGTTGCGGCTTGCAAGGATCGATTCGAACATGTCGCGCGCTTCGGCGGTCCGGCCGATATGGTGCAACGCATCCATATACCAGAAATTGCAGGCAAGGAACGCCGTCTCCGGTTCGCCGAAATCGTCCGGCGACACATAGCGCATGATGCGCCCTTTTCGCATGAGGTCGCGTCCGATTGCTTCGCATGTCTTGACGAAGCGCTCATCCTTTGGCGGCAAGAGGCCAAGCTCGGAGACGAGCAGAACGCTGGCGTCGAGTGCGGGCGAGCCAAAGGCGCCGGTGAGCGCGCCCTGTTTCTCGTCCCACGCCTCTTCGAGGATGCGCCAGCGCAGATCTTCCGCGAGCTTGCGCCAGTATTTGACGCGGTCCGCGATGCCGAGTCTGCGCGCGATGCCGCTTAGGCGATCGCAGGCCGCCCAGCAGAGCGTCGCCGAATAGGTGTGGGCGCGCGCAATGCCACGATATTCCCATAAACCAGCGTCGGGCTCGAAGGCGACCGAAGCCGCGCGTTCGCCCAATGTCTCAAGCAGATGAAACAGCGACGCGTCGCCCATTTTTGGCAAGCGTTCGTCGACGAACATCTGCGTCGCCGCGAGTACGACGCTGCCATAGACATCGTTTTGAATTTGCTCGGCCGCTTGGTTCCCCACCCGTACCGGGCCATAGCCAAGAAACCCCTTGAGATTTGGAGCGATGCGCTCTTCGAGCGGCGTGTTTGGCACAATGCCGTGCAGCGGCTGCCGGATCTTGTCGAGGTCGGTCGCGATCGTCGTGATGTAGTGAATGTAGGATTCCATAATGTGGGTCGCGCCGAGCCGATTCAGCGCATCCACAACGAAATAGGCGTCGCGAAGCCAGCAGAACCGATAGTCCCAGTTGCGTGAAGTTCCCGGCGCCTCCGGGATCGACGTCGTATGCGCGGCCACGATCGCGCCTGTTTCGGTGAAGCTTGTAAGCTTGAGGGTAATAGCGGAGCGGATCACCGCCGACTGCCATTCATAAGGCGTCGCGAGATTGCGTGACCAGTCGAGCCAATAGTCTTGCGTTCGATCGAGAAAGCTGCGGCTCGTGGCGTCGATTGCGCTCAGGAACGGATCATCCTGCCCGAAGATCAGCGTGATCGGCCGGGTAAGCGGGAAAGCCACTTCCTTGGCGACATAGGACAGCGGCGCGTCGGTTGTCAGCCGCAGCACGTCCGGGTCGCCGACGTAACGGATGTGATTCGAGCCGACTATGACGTTCTCGGTCGCCCTGCCGTAGTTGTGCGTCGGACGGACGCGGATCGTTACGCGCGGCAGGCCGGCGATTGGTTCGATGCGGCGAAGAATCTGCGGCGGTCGATATTCGCGCTCGAATAGCGTGAAGCAGGGCGCAAAATCTGTAATGCGCACTTTGGCGCCTTGCGAGTCGGTGAGAATTGTCTCGAGGATTGCCGTATTGCGCACGTAATGCGAGTGCGTTTCGGCAAATCCTGACAGAAGGACATCGCAAAAACCCTTCTCTTCGTCGCCGGCCAGAAGGCGGGAGAAGACGGGGTCGGAATCGAAATGGGGAAAGCACCACCAGACGATCCTGGCGTTGCTGTCAATAAAGGCCGCAGCGCAACTGTTGCCAATCAGCGCGAGATCGAGGTTCTGCTTCGGGCCCTGTCTCTCCCAGCTCATGCGGCCTTGCCCCCAGCGAAGCCGGCGAGCCAATCGCGCACATCGCCCGGTTTTTTAAAGACGCCGACGGCCCCGCGCAGAAGCTCTCCGACAGCATATCCGAAGCCGCCGGCGGATGAGGCTACGGCAAACCCGCTCTCATCCGTCTTGTCGTCGCCCACAAAGACGGGTGTGCGGCCGGAAAAT
>JAJXZC010000510.1 GCA_021780275.1 Pseudomonadota bacterium | reverse complement strand
CATGGCCGAGAAGGGCGAAGCCATGCCCTGCTTAAGCACGCGGCAGAACATCGTGGTCATCGCCGACGAGGCGCACCGCAGCCAGTATGGCTTTGGCGGCAAGGTCAATGAAAAGACCGGCGAGATGTCCTACGGCTTCGCCAGCAACTTGCGCGATGCCTTGCCCAATGCGTCCTTCATCGGCTTTACCGGCACGCCCATCGAGAAGACGGACGCGAACACGCGAGCGGTATTCGGCGACTACATTTCCATCTACGACATCCAGCGTGCCGTCGCCGACAAGGCGACGGTGCCGATCTACTACGAGAGCCGCATTTCCAAGCTGAGCCTGAACGCCGCAGAGCTGCCCAAGCTCGATGAGGAGTTTGAGGAAATCACCGAAGGCGAAGAGCAGACGAGGAAAGAGAAGCTCAAGACCAAGTGGGCCGCGCTGGAGGCGCTGGTGGGCGATCCGAAGCGCATCGCGCTGATCGCCGCCGACCTGGTGACGCATTTCGAGAAGCGAATCGAGGCGATGGACGGCAAGGCGATGATCGTCTGCATGAGCCGGCGCATCTGCGTGGACCTTTTCAACGCGCTGGTCGCGCTACGCCCCGAGTGGCGCGAGGAGACGCTGAAAGTGGTGATGACCGGCAGCGCCGACGACGGCCCCGACTGGCAGCCGCACATCCGCAGCAAGGACAAGCGCCGCAAGCTGGCGAACCGCTTCAAGGACAGCGCGGACCCGTTCCGCATCGTGATCGTGCGCGACATGTGGCTGACCGGCTTCGACGCGCCCTGCCTGCACACCATGTATGCCGACAAGCCGATGCAGGGGCATGGCCTCATGCAGGCCGTCGCGCGAGTGAACCGCGTCTTCCGCGACAAGCCCGGCGGCCTGGTGGTGGACTACCTGGGCCTCGCCGACCAGCTCAAGCGCGCGCTCGCCACCTATACCGAGAGCGGCGGCCAGGGCAACCCGACCTTCGATACCGCCCAGGCCATCGCCGTGATGCTGGAAAAACACGGCATCGCCAGCGACATGATGCACGGCTTCGATTGGGGCAAATGGACCACCGGAAAACCCGCCGAACGCCTCGCCCTCATTCCCGCCGGACAGGAGCATATCCTCGAACAGGAAGAAGGCAAGAAGCGCTGGGTACAGGTGGTGACCGAACTCTCCCGCGCCTTCGCCCTCTGCGCCGCCAGCGACGAAGCGACGCAGATTCGCGACGACGTGAGTTTCTTCCAGGCGATTCAGGCGGCGCTCTCCAAGCAGAGCGGCAGCAGCCGGAAGACGCCGGAGCAGATCGACGCCGCTATCCGCCAGCTTGTCTCAAAGGCGATCACCACCGAGTGCCATGTGATCGACGTTTTCACCGCTGCCGGATTGTCCAGGCCGGACATCGGCATCCTCTCGGATCAGTTCCTCGCCGAAGTACGCGGCCTCAAGCACAAGAACGTCGCCGCCGAGCTATTGGAGAAGCTGCTCAAGGACGAACTCAAGGTCCGCTCCAGGCGCAACCTGGTGCAAAGCCAGGTCTTTTCCGAGAAGCTCAAGCAGTCGCTCAACGCGTACCACAACCGCGCCATCTCGACGATGCAGGTGATCGAAGAGCTGATCCAGCTCGCCAAGGATCTCGACGCCGCCACCAAGCGCGGCGAAGCCCTCGGCCTAACCGATGACGAGCTCGCCTTCTACGACGCACTCGCCGCCAATGAATCCGCGGTCGTCGCCATGGGCGACGACAAGCTCAGGTTCATCGCCGCCGAACTCATCACCCAGGTGAAGAAGAGCGTGACGATCGACTGGACGCTGCGCGAAGGCGCGCGGGCGAAGATCCGCGTGATGGTGAAACGCATCCTGAACAAATACGGCTATCCGCCGGACTTGCAGGATGAGGCGGTCAAGACCGTGCTCGCGCAGGCGGAGTTGCTGTCGGCGGAGTGGGCGGAAGGATAGGCGCCGGCTCGTTGCGTAGGACGGCGGCTTCGGCCAAAGTCCAGGCCGCTGGTCAATCCTTGCGAGAGGCCGCTTGAAGATCGATTCGCCGCCATTGATGATGATGGGATCACGCGGCGGCATTGGGCACATAGCACTTATTCAGATTTCCGCGAAGCGGACATTCTTCCCCGGTCGTGGAAGGCTGGGTTTCAGGATTTTTAGAGTCTCGGCGGCCGTAGGGCATCGCCCGGACAGTCGTTGAAGCGTTGACAGTGTAGGTTTGCCTCGCGAGAGGCTGAACCCGCCAACCGACGTCAGTTCGTCCGACTCCGCCTGGAAGCATAATCTTGCCGGACCGATTTGGAAGCATAACCTTGCCGGAGCGGCAAAGTTATGCTTCCAGGGACACCACAGGGATTGCTTGGAGTGTTGGATGGTGGGAAGAGGTCAACCAAACTATCATCCGAAAACCTCATGGATGCTTGATCTACGTTTTCAGAAACTTATAGTTACCGCCATAGTTACCGCCGCCAGTTTGATGCTGCCCCGGTTTTCTGCTCGGTGAACCCGGGCCGTTAAAACAAAAACCAGTCCTGCAACTTCAAGCCGCGTGCTTCACCAGCGGCCAGCGCACATCAATTTCATCCCATGGCACAAACACCTTGCCCGATTCGTCCTTCTCGATCACCAACCACTCGATCAGCGCCGTCACATCCTTGTGCACATTACGGTAATGGCGAGAAAGCCGCTTGGCCAGCGCGTAGATCG
>JAJXZC010000379.1 GCA_021780275.1 Pseudomonadota bacterium | reverse complement strand
GAAGGCGTTGAGATCGCGCGGCGTCTTTGTGTCGCTCATGGCTCAGCCCTCTTTCTTCTGCTTTGCCATGAAGGCTTTGGCGGCGGCGACGCCGGTCGGCACGGTGCGGTTGGCGCCGATCATGAAAGTGCCGACGCAGGAGGCGATCGGGTCGTTTATGTCTGTGTGGTAAGCGGTGCCGCGCACGAAGGCGATGTTGCGTGTCGTCTTGTAGCAATGCGCATGGGTCGTCAGCGCAAGGCCCGGCGTCGCGGGCTTCATGTAGTCGATGCGGAGGTCGAGCGTCGCGATGGCCTGCGGCTCGTCCATGGCGAGTTGCACCGCCATGCCGCATGTGTTGTCGAGCACGGTGGTGATTACGCCGCCGTGAATGACGCCGGTCTCGGCATTGCCGATGAACCTCTCGTCATAGGGCACGCGGAGCCAGGCCTGGGCGGGCGCGGCATTGACGATCTCGACACCGAGCGCGCGCATATGCGGGACATGCTGAATGAGCATCTCCTTAAGCGCCATCATCGTCTCTGGCGTCATTTTGAATTCGGCAGCCATGTACTTCCCGGAACTACGTCAAAAATTGGGGGTGGCGCGAGTCTACCGTTCACACGGCTCATTGACGATGCTCAATCGCGAGCGGTGCGGGTACGTTTCTGTTCGCACTCGCCGCGACCATCGGGGAATCGAAGCCCCGATTTGCGGTCCTGCGGCGCTCCCGTCGCGTCGAGACACGCCATTTCCGTCGCGTATCCGCCATCTATTCCGACAAGTCATTGAATTGGAAGGGGTTTTCTTCAAGGTGACACTTGTTCAAATTGACCTTGCGGCGCTTTCGTCTAGATTAGGGAGAAAGAGGAATCGGCGCGCTTCCGCGCCCATAGGAGAGATGATGGCTGCGTCTGCCTGTACGAGGGCACTGGTTTGCTCATGACCGACCTGAAGGAGAAGGCGCTTCCGGGCGGGCAGGGCGGAGCGTTCATGCATTCTGTGAAACCCATCGGCAAGCGCGAGCAGACCAAGCTCAACAACCGCGAGTCCATATTGAATGCGGCCCGCGAGGTTTTTGCCGAACTTGGCTACGGCGCGACGACGGTTCGCGACATCATCCGCAAGACCGGCCTCGCGTCCGGCACCTTCTATAACTACTACAAGAGCAAGGAAGAGGTCTTCGAGGCCCTGATGGATGACGGCATGCGCCGTATCCGTCCGCGCCTGAAGGCGGATCGCATCCGCTCGCGCAATTTCGAGGAATTTATCCGCAACGCCTATCGCACCTATTTCGACTATCTCGCGTCCGATCGCATGACCTTTCAGATCATGAGGCGCAATCCCGCCGCGCTTCGCGTGCGCATGGATACGCCGGAGATGATCGCCGGCTTCGAGGAAATCCGCGAATATATCGAAGAGGATATTCGCGACGGCAATGTGCCGCCGGTCGATTCCGAATATCTGATGGCCGCCGTTGTCGGCATCGCCATGGAGATCGGCGACCGCATGATCAAGCGGCCCGAGCTTGAGGCGAAGGAAGCTGCGGATTTCGCGACCACGCTTGTCCTGCATGGCTTCCATGCCTTGCCCGTCAAGACCGATACGCAGCAGAAATAGACTTTTGGCTAAGGGGAGGGGCTGGTGAGCATCCAGAAGCTGATCGTGCGGACCTTGCTGAAGCTGCCCGATGGCGCGCTCGTCGCCATGGCAGGCGGCAAGCCGCTGACGATAGACGGCCGCACGCTCGACGCGCGCGCGCAGTTTCTTGCGGTGCAAGGCGCCAAGGCTCCTTCGATCACGACGCTCGATCCCGTCACCGCCCGTGCCGCGACGGCGCAGGGCCTGAAGCTTCTCGATGGAACGCGCAGCGCGCAGGTCCTCGTCGAAAGCGTCACCGTGCCCGGTCCCGCCGGGCCGCTCGGCGCGCGTCTCTATACGCCGCGCAATGCGGGCGGGCCACTTCCTGGCCTCGTCTTCTATCACTTTGGCGGTTGCGTCATCGGCGACCTCGATACCTGCGACACCTTCTGCTCGATGCTTGCCGAGATCGGCGAATGCGTGGTGCTTTCGGTCGATTATCGGCTCGCGCCGGAGCATAAATTCCCGGCAGCCGTCGACGACGCACTCGCGGCCTATCGTTACGCTCGCGACAATGCCGAGAAGCTCGGCATGACGCGGCGCATCGCGGTCGGCGGCGACAGCGCGGGCGGCTATCTCTCCGCGGTCGTTGCGCAGGAGACGAACCGCACGGGCGAGGAAGAGCCTGCGTTGCAGCTTCTCATCTATCCGGTGACGGATATGGAGTGGCAGGGCGGCTCCTGGGATAGCTGCGCGAATGTCTATCCGCTGACGCGCGAGATCATGGAGTGGTTCATCGGCCACTACGTGAACGATCGCAGCGATGCGAAGAACCCCCTGGCATCTCCGCTCAAATCGGGCGACCTCGAAGACCTCTGCCCGGCCATCGTGATCACGGCGGGCTTCGATGTGCTGCGCGATCAGGGCATCGCCTATACGCAGGCGCTGCGGGAAGCCGACGTCAACACGACCTATCGCTGCTACGACAACCTCTGTCATGCCTTCACGGCGATGACGGGCGCCGTGCCGGCCGCGAAGCGGGCCTGCGAGGAGATTGCGCGCGACGTGCGGCGCATTCTCCACGCCTGATCGGGCTTCAACCGCGCAGGAAGTCGATCAAGGCCGCGTTGACGAGCGCCGGCTCTTCATGATGCACCCAATGCGTCGCGCGTTCGACAAAGAGCGAGCGGCCATTCTCGCATAGCGCCAGGCTCGCCTCGCCGCCGCTCTTCTCGCCGAAGCGATCCTCGACGCCCCAGATCAGGAGCAGCGGCGTCTTGATCCAGGGCAGCGCCTCCGGCATCCGCTTCTTCAGAAGGGCGCGATACCAGTTGACCGCGGCGGTCAGTGCGCCGGGCTGCGACCACGCCCTGCGATATTCCTTGAAATCACTATCGCGAAACGTGCCGGGGCGGCTCGATTGCACCAGCCCATCGGCAAGGCCCCTGAAATTCCGCGCCCTCATCATTGCCTCGGGAAGCCAGGGCAGACGGAACATCTGGACATACCAGCTCTTGCGCTTCTGCTTCTTGTCTTCGCGCATCGCCTTGAGCCAGAGAACGGGGTGCGGCGCATTGATGACGACGACGCGTTCGAGACGATCGGGCATGGTCGTCGCGAGCCACCAGGCGACCGAGGCGCCCCAGTCGTGGCCGACGAGCTTCAGCCGGGCAATGCCGAAGTGATCGGCGAGCGCGGCGACATCGGCCGCCAGTTCATCGAGGTCGTAGGCGGCCACGCCCCTTGGCTTGCCGCTCAGATTGTAGCCGCGCTGGTCTGGCGCGATGACGCGAAAGCCCGCCGCGGCCAGCGCCGGAATCTGGGCGCGCCATCCGGCCCAGAACTCAGGAAAACCGTGAAGCAGAAAGACCGGCGGCGCATCGGGGGCGCCAGCTTCCGCATAATGAATATCGATGCCGTTGACCTGCGCACGACCGAACCGGATATCGTCCATGAGTGTTCCTCCGGGCGCATAATGTTCCACCAAGTTACAGGGGCCGCAATCCCATCGTTGGTGCTTGCGTTCGTGGCGAAGGCCATGTTAATTCCCTCGCATCCTTAGGGGAGTAGTCGCCCTCCATTGAGAGAGGGGCGCGCATCAACAAACTTGATCTTCGGATCATGGTGCGCGCGGCAGGTGCGGAACCGCACCGCTTGACGAGACCTTTGGCTTGAGACGTGTCCCCTGCCGGGCGACGCGTTTCTCAGGTCATTGGTCCAACACGCCCGGCCGGAAGTTCCTGATATGGAAGCCTTCTTTCTCTCGCTTTCTGCCGTTGCCATTGCTGAAATCGGTGACAAGACCCAGCTCCTCTCGCTGGTTCTCGCGACGCGCTTCAGAAAGCCCCTGCCCATCATTGCCGGCATCTTCGTCGCGACGATTCTCAACCACGCGCTCGCCGCGGAGGTCGGCATTCTCGTTGCGAAATGGCTGACGCAGCAGGTTCTTCAATGGGTGCTTGGCGTTTCCTTCGTTGCTGGCGGCGTGTGGATGCTTATTCCCGACAAGGAAGGCGAAGTGCCGGGCGGCGTGTCGCGCTTCGGTCCCTTCGTCACCACGGCCGTTGCCTTCTTCCTTGCTGAGATGGGCGACAAGACACAGTTCGCGACCATCGGCCTTGCCGCGCGCTTCAACGCTCTCTTTACCGTCGCGGCCGGCACAACGATCGGCATGATGCTGGCGAATGTGCCCGTCGTCGTGCTCGGTGACGCGGCGGCAAAGGCGCTTCCGCTGGCGCTGGTGCGCGGGATCGCGGCGGCGATCTTCTTTGCCCTCGGTCTCGTCACGATCCTCGAGGCCTTGGGCATCGTTTGATTTGGGCTGGGCTATGCACCATGCTCGCCCCAAAGAAACTTGAATTCGGGGAGATGAAAATGCGCAGCATGCGTGTGCATGAGCTGTCGGAGGATATTTCCGTCCTCCGCATGGACGAGGTTACCCTGCCGCCGCCCGGGCCCGGCGAGGTGCGGCTCCGCCTCAAGGCCTGTTCGGTGAATTTTCCCGACATTCTGATGGTGCAGGGAAAGTATCAGTTCAAACCCGAGCTTCCCTTCGCGCCGGGCATGGAAGGCGCGGGCGTCGTCGCCGAAGTGGGTCCGGGCGTCACCTCGCTCAAGGTCGGCGATGCGGTCGTGGCTGGCCTGCGGATCGGCGGCTTTGCGGAGGAGGCAATCGCATCGGCGGAGGCCTGCCGTCCGATTCCGAAGGGCATGGATTTCATTCATGCCGCAGCCTATCCGGCGGCCTATCTCACGGCCTATGTGGCGCTCGTCATTCGCGGCAATCTCAAGGCGGGCGAGACGCTTCTCGTGCACGGAAGCACTGGCGGCGTCGGCATGGCAGCGGTGGACATCGGCAAGCTCTGGGGAGCCACAGTCATCGCGACGTCAGCGTCGGATGAGAAACTCGAGGCGGTGAAGGCGCGCGGGGCCGATCATGTACTCAATGTGACAAAGGGCTTCCGCGAAGAGGTGAAGGCGCTTACCGGAGGCCGGGGCGCCGATGTCGTTTACGATCCCGTGGGTGGGGATGTTTTCGATGAAAGCGTGCGCTGCATCGCCTGGAACGGACGTCTGCTCGTCATCGGCTTCACGAGCGGCCGCATTCCGAACATTTCGGTCAACATGCCACTCATCAAAGGCTTTTCCGTCATCGGCGTGCGCGCGGGCGAATATGGCCGCCGCGATCCCGAAGCCGGTCGCCGCAACATCGAGGCGGTGGACAGGCTTGCGGCGGAGGGCAAGATCGTCCCCTATGTCTGCGCGACATTCCCGCTTGAGCGTGCTGTTGACGCGATGCGCTTGCTGCAGGAACGGAAGGCCGTGGGAAAAGTCGTTATAACGATGGACTAGAGGCTCGGGGGACGGCAGGAGGAAAGATGACGCGCGTTCCAATGGCGGCGGCTGTTCTTGTGGCCGGACTCCTGCTCTTCGCCTGCTCGAAGCGCGAAGGGCTCGTCGTCGGCGGCGACAAGGTGGGCCCGGTCAGCGTCGAGACCGCGTTCGACGTCGCCACCATCGCCGGACTCTTTCCGGAGTTCAAGGTGAGCGCTGGCCTGTCGTCCGCCCTGGAGCCGGGCGCGCATGTCATCCGCGTCGTAGATAATGGCAAGACGGTGCTTGAGCTTTATCCGACCGGCGACGGATCCCGCGTCGCCAGCGTGCTGATACTGAGCAACATTGTGCGAGACGAAAACGGCGTCCATCTCGGCTCGACCTATCGCGACATATTCCCACCGTCAAAGCCGTCCGGCTGCATGGCAGGCGCCATGGAGAAGCGGGGCCGCATCTATTGTCCGCAGCCCAATTCAAACCGTATCATCTACGAATTGCAGGGTGTGCCGCCCGCACCCGACGGGCAGGTGCCGCCGCCGGAAGTTCTGGCGGACTGGCGTGTAACCGCCATGCTATGGGATGGCGACGACGCGGCCATCAACTGAAACTGCAATCAATCCGGTCTCAAGAGGACATCATGTTATCGAAGCGTATCTTGTCGTGCCTTGTCGCGGTTGCCGCGACGGCGTTCGCCGCGACGGCTGCACTGGCGGGCCAGCCGCTCGAGTCCTATGTCGTGCGCGATGCGGGCGTCGGTCCGCTCGACAGCAAGGTGCCTTTCGACCAGGCGGCGCTTGCGAAGATATTGCCGCAGGGCGTGACCTTCCAACCGCAGATAGTCGAGCTCGAAGGCGCCGCGCCTTACACCGTGCTGCGCATCTCGAAGGGCAAGGAGCTTCTGCTGGAACTCGAATCCAATGGGGACCGCAAGAAGCCGCGCGTCACCGGCGTCACCGTCTTCACGCCGCGTATTGCCGATGCGCGCGGCGCCCGCGTCAAGGCCAGCCTGAACTCGCTCTATCACTATGGCGAAAAGCCCGACTGCATTCCGGGCGCGGGGCGCTATACGGGCCGCATTTTCTGCACCGTGCCGAAGCTCGATCATGTGATCTATATCTTCGGCGGAAAAAAGCCGGCAGAGGCTGGCATCCTGCCTCCGCCGGCTGAAATTGCGAAATGGCGGTTGATCGCGATCATGTGGAGCGCGACCTGAGCGAAGGTCAGACGCTGCGCTGCGCCTTGTCCTTTTCGTTCGCGCTGCGGATCATGTCGCGCATATTGTCCCACTCTTCCTCGGAGAGTTTCGACAGGCGCGAGAAGTTGCCGCCGCCCGCCTGATAAGACCCGCCGTCGATCGCGATGCACTGGCCGGTGAGATATTCGCAGCCATCGGCCATGAGGAAGGTGGCGAGGTTCTTCAACTCGTCCATCTTGCCGACGCGGCCCATGGGAATGCCTTCGCGCGATGTGTCGCCTTCGAGCGACTGGCCGGGGCTCAGACGCTCCCAGGCGCCCTTCGTCGGGAAAGGTCCGGGCGCGATCGAATTGAGACGAATGCCATATTGTCCCCACTCGGCGGCGAGCGATTGCGTCATGATGTTGATGCCCGCCTTGGACATGGCGGAGGGCACGGTGAACGGACCGCCGTTCCACACCCATGTCGTCAGTATCGAGATGACGCTGCCCTTGTTGCCGCCTTCGATCCAGCGCCTGCCGCAGGCATGGGTCACGTAGAACGAGCCGTGGAACACGATGCCCGCGATGGCGTCGAAGCCCTTGGGCGAAAGATCCTTGGTCGGGCTGATGAAATTGCCGGCGGCGTTGTTGACGAGGCCGGTGAGCGGGCCGCCATCGGCCCAGATCTCGCCGATCATTTCGTCGACCGCGCCCGCGACGCGGATGTCGACGCCATATGTCTTTACCGAGCCGCCGTGCTTGTCCATCAGCTCTTTGGCCGTGTCGTCGAGAACGTGCTTGCGGCGGCCGCAGATATAAACTTCGGCGCCGAGGCGCAGATAATCCTCGGCCATCTCCTTGCCGAGGCCCGTGCCGCCGCCCGTCACCAGGATGCGCTTGCCCTTGAGCAATCCGTCGCGAAACATCGAAACCATCTGGTCCTCCCATTGTTGTTGGGCGAGAGGATAACAGGCCGTTTTGCCGCGCCCATCACTTTTGCGCGAGGCTTGCGGCTTCAGACGGCGGAGTATCGGATGCCGCTACGTCACTTCTTTTCGATGAGATAGGTCCAGAGGCGCACGACGAGCCAGATCGGCACGACGACGACTGCGCCGAGCGCGAAATATTTCACCGACCAGTCGATGGCGTCGAAGCCCATGTGCCAGATGCGGACCACCGTATCGAGGAAGTCGTACCAAAGGTCGATGGGCTTTATGCCGAAAAAGGCGAGGAGCAGGCCGACGACGACGGAGGCCGCCGCGAGCTTGATCAGGGTCGGGAGAATGGGGCCGCCAAAGAGCCGTTCCATGAATAAACTCCTCAAGCCCCCAAAGGGGCGCGTCTGCAAGCTACCCCATAAGGCCGGGGAAGAAATAGCGCAAAACGATGCCGGGACGAGCCTGTTAGGTCAGGCGCTGGCTGCGCCGGGCTCATCGCCGCGGATCATATGGGGCAATGTCGGCGCGGCGATGCCGCAGGCGTCGAGACGGGCTCGCACCTGACGCAGCAAGTCGAACTTGACGTTCTCCATGTCGCCGGAGGCCGTCCATATCCTGAGCAGCAGGTCGATGGAAATATCGCTAAGCGCCGAAACCGCGACGAGCGGCTCCGGCGTCGTCAGAATGCGCGCATCCGCCTTGACGACGGCTTTGATCTCCTCGATCGCCTTCAGCGGTTCAGCGCCGTAATTGATGCGGAAGGTGATCTCGGTCCGCCGCGTCGGATGGTAGCTGTAATTCCTGACGGCCTGTCCCCAGACGTTGCTGTTGGGAATGATGATCTGCACGTTGTCGGCTGTGGCAAGCTCGGTGGTGAAAAGGGTGAGCTGTTTTACCGTGCCCGCGATGCCGCCGACCTCGACATAATTGCCGGCGCGAAAGGGGCGGAAGAAGAGCAGCATCACGCCTGCGGCAACGTTCGACAGCGTGCCCTGAAGCGCGAGGCCGACCGCGAGGCCGGCGGCGCCGAGAAGGGCGATGAAGCTCGTCGTCTGGACGCCGAATTGGGCCAGCACGGCGAGGATCGTGAAAATCATCACCACATAGGAAGCGACGCTGCCGAAGAAGCCCTGGAGCATCGCGTCGCCGTTGGGCGCGCGGCCGATCAGGAAGGTTACGCCATGCCGCGCCTTGCCCGAGAGCCAATAGCCAAGGATGAGGATGACCGCCGCCCCGAAGAGGCTGAGCCCGCGCTCGACGACGAGCGGCAGGATCAGGTCAAGATTATGTTGAATGCTTGCGGGCAGCCATTCCATCATTCGGGTTCCGTCATGCGCGTTTCTCTCCCCCGCGGCACTTTACCCTTGTTTGTCGCCGGGAGGGAATGATGCGCATGACGCTCCGGCCGTGGTAACGAATGGAAATGTCGAAACCGGCAAGCCGAAAGATGGCGGCGCCTGCCACGGCGAAGAACGGGCTGCCCGCCCGCTTCGCCGACTGGTTCGCCACGCGCGGCTGGAGCCCGCGCGCGCATCAGCTCGCGCTGCTGGACCTCGCGCAGGCCGGCCGTTCCGCGCTCCTCATCGCGCCGACCGGCGCGGGCAAGACACTTGCCGGATTTCTGCCGAGCCTTGTCGAGTTGAGCGGGCGCGCGGAGCGCAAGGCTCGCCTCCACACGCTCTATATCTCGCCGCTGAAGGCGCTGGCCGTCGATGTGAAGCGCAATCTCGAAACGCCGGTGGCGGAGATGGGGCTCGATATTTCCATCGAGACGCGCACCGGAGATACGCCCACCAATAGACGTCAGCGTCAGCGCCGCGAACCGCCCGACATTCTGATGACGACGCCGGAGCAGCTGGCGTTGCTTCTGTCCTATCCCGACGCGCCGTCCTTCTTCGCCAATCTCTCCTGCGTGGTGCTGGACGAACTTCATGCGCTGGCGAACTCCAAGCGCGGCGATCTTCTCGCGCTGGGCCTCGCGCGGCTTGGTGTCCTTGCGCCGAAGCTCCGCCGCGTCGGCCTCTCGGCGACAGTGGCCGAGCCCGAAGAACTGCGCCGCTATCTGATGCCGCAGCCGGTGGGTGGCGAGGCGTTGAGCGAGGTCGTGGTTGCGCCGCCGGGCGCCAGACCCGAGATCAGCATCCTCGTTCCCGAAGGGCCGGAGACGAAGGATGACGATGAGGCGCGCATTCCCTGGTCGGGCCATTCGGCGCGCCACGCCTTGCCGTTGGTCTATGACGCGATCAAGCGCAACAAGATGACGCTCGTTTTCGTCAATACGCGCAGCCAGGCGGAATTTGTCTTCCAGTCGCTCTGGCACCTGAACGAGGACGGCCTCGCCATCGCGCTCCACCACGGATCGCTCGCGGCCGAGCAGCGCCGCAAGGTGGAAGCGGCCATGGCGGCGGGCACGCTCCGCGCCGTCGTCTGCACCTCGACGCTCGATCTCGGCATCGACTGGGGCGAGGTTGATCTCGTCATTTGCGTCGGCGCGCCGAAAGGCGCGAGCCGTCTCGCGCAGCGTATAGGCCGTGCGAACCACCGTCTCGATGAGCCCTCGCGCGCGCTGCTCGTGCCAGCGAACCGTTTCGAAGTGCTCGAATGCGAAGCGGCCCGCGCCGCCACCGTCGAAGGTGCGCAGGATGCGCGGATCAGCCGCGACGGCGCGCTCGACGTGCTGGCGCAGCATGTTCTGGGCCGCGCCTGCTCCGAACCCTTCATGCCCGACGCGCTTTTCGACGAGGTTTGCGCCGCCGCGCCTTATCGTCATCTCGATCGCGAGAGCTTCGACCGCGTGGTCGATTTCGTCGCGACCGGTGGCTATGCGCTGAAAACCTATGATCGCTATGCGCGCCTGCGGCCCAATTCCCCCTTGGCGGGCGACATGCGCCTCAGGCCTTCCTCCCCCAAGGTCATGCAGCAATATCGCATGAATGTCGGCACCATTGTCGACGCGCCGATGATCCGCATT
>JAJXZC010000807.1 GCA_021780275.1 Pseudomonadota bacterium | reverse complement strand
CCAGATCCCACCTTGCAGAAATTGGCCCAGGCGCAGGCCGACACCATGGCCGCGCATAATATCCTCAGCCACGATATCGACGGGACGCTCACGCGGCGTTTCGATGTCGCGCATCTCGCCCAGGATGCCGCCGTCGAAAATGTCTCGGCCGGATATTTTTCGCTGCCCGCGGCGCTGGACGGCTGGCGCAATTCGCGAGCGCACAATGCCAATCTGATAGCACCCAAGATGAGCCGCCTTGGTATTGCGACGGCCTATGCCCCCGGCACCCGCTATCTCGTCTTCTGGGCGCTTGATATGAGCAATTAACGGCGCCATCGAGCGGCGGCCACGACGGGATGCGTGCCTAGGCGGAGGCGGCAAAAGTAATGAATTTATGGCCTGAATAGTTGACCGCCGCGCCGACTGCGATCGCGGCCGCGTGACCGGCCGCTAAGGCAAATGATTCTGTCGCGCCGCTCTTGGCGATGAGCGAAGCGAATTCGGGCGCTACGACGATGACGACGATGGCGCCTGCCGCATTAACGGCGATAAATCGAACGATCTGGCTGGCGAGCGGTATCGTCGTGGGCGCGAAAACCCAACGGCTATAGAGCGTAAAACCGACGACCATTCCGATGGCATAAGCAATCGCCACGGCAATATCGAATGGCAGGATTGTCGATAAAGGAAAGCGTATCAGCCAATTGACTAAAGCGGCGAAACCGCCGGCGATCAAAAATCTCAGGCCATGCCCTGACGATCCTTGTCCGGAAAGACTGTCCGCCAATGCGCGCAATCGAAACCGGCCGGAGATACTTTGTGCATCCATATCCATATCGCGCATCCTAAACCAAAGCCGCGACAAATAAGGCGACCATGATCCCTCCATACAGAAGGCTCGCCTTATCCTTGAGCGCGAATGCGACGGGATCATCGTATAACTCGCCGCGGTGGCACAGGAGCCAGATTCGCGCGAGCCATAAAAAGAGGACGATCGGAAATCCCC
The DNA here is from genome assembly GCA_021780275.1 of Pseudomonadota bacterium. The sequence goes on along the minus strand of JAJXZC010000807.1, from coordinate 1,706 downwards.
AGAGGAAATAGGGTTGCTTATAAAAACCCGCCGGGAAGGCTTCCTCGACAAGATAAATGACCATCACCAGGATTGTCGCAAGCATCGCTCCGACACCGACTGCCAGAACGAGCTCGCGATCATCGGCACGGTAGCCGCGTCCCGGCGTCTCCTGCAGCCCATGCGCGACCATACGGGTGATCTCCGTCTGCCGCTTGGCGGCGGACAGCGACAGAAAAATAAACATCGAGAAGACGAACAGCCACGGCGAGAAGACGACATGGCTGACGATAACGCCGAGACCGAGGCGAATCGTGAAAAGCGACGCGAGAACGAAAATATCGACAAGCGGCTGGCGTTTGAGCCATGCGGAATAGGCCAGGCTGATACCGAGGTAGAGCGCCAGGACGAAGACGCAGGCGGCGCCGATAAGCGCCGCAATTCCAAAGGCGCACAGCCCCGCGGAGACGGCGAAGGAAATTGCAAAAGCGACGGACAGATCTCCGCTCGCAATCGGCCGTGACTTCTTCGACCAGTGCCGCCGGTCTTCGGAAAGATCCGAAAGATCGTTGAGAACATAATTCGCTGAGGCAAGCAGACTTAACGCCAGGAACCCCCCGAGAGCGCAGAGCCAGGCCGTCGGATCATGCGCTTTGCCGCCGAGGACGAGCGGCACGAAAACAAGCGCATTCTTCGCCCATTGGTGCAGCCGTAAACCGCGGCGAAGCGTCCGAAAACCCGCGGGCTTTGTCGGAAAAACCGCAGCGAGACTGGTTCGGTTGCGGATTTCCCGCTCCAAAGCGGCGGAGTGGCCGACAAAAATAGCCGCGATGGCACGGCTCCAGACGGGGAGATCGGCCTTCGAATCGCCAGCGTAGACAAAACCATCCGGAAATCGCGCCGCGACAGCTTCGGCCTTGGCCGCAGCTTTGAGGTTTTGCTCCTCCGACGTCGCGATGAACTCTTGGATGAAGGGGAACCGACGTTGGATTCTTTCGGCGATCGTATAATCAGCCGCCGTCGCCAGCACGATTTTGCGGCCGCGCGCGGCCTCCTTCTCAGCCAGCGCGACGAGCTCCCGGCGAGCCGGAAAGAAAGCCGCATCGTCGTCCGTTACGGCTTCCGCCACGCGGTGTTTCACGATAGCGCGTCCGGAGAAGATCCAGCCCGGCACTTTCCAAGCTTCCGCCGGCCGGCGCCTGAGAAACAAGAGCAGCGATTCATGAAAAGTATCCGTGGCCAGAAGGGTCTGATCGAGGTCGATGACCAAAGGGATTGCCAGATCGTGATCCAGCATGACCCCACTCTCGCTGCACGCGTCGTCAAAGTCCGGCTTGGTTTGCATGGAAACGTTGCGCAAAGACTTGCTCGAGCGATTGAATGGGCCTCATGGCGGAAATTCCATTCGGGCTCGCGCCGACCACTTCGTGTCTTAGACGGCCACCTTATACATCTCAAATTATAATCAACGTTAACCCTACTGGCTTTCCGCTTCGGCGGAAACCAATGATATTGCAGACACCTTCACTACCAATTTACTTCGCAATGCCAGTTTCGGCGCTGTTCGGCTGCCTGAGAACAGGCGCATTACACGACGAATTCGTTTTCGTTCCTGGCGTCATTATAGACAATTTTTGCCGAAAGGGATCATGTCCGAAGCGATTGCAATACGGTCCAAGAACGGCGACAGCAGCGTTAGGAACGCACGTGTTCGACCGATCGCCGTC
>JAJXZC010000384.1 GCA_021780275.1 Pseudomonadota bacterium | reverse complement strand
CTGACGGTAGCCGATTCTCCGTAATTCTGTCAATAGTATTTTTAATAATAAATTAACAATTATGGACCGCATATTCTCCGCCTCTCCACCTCATTTCTTGACACAGATTAAAACAATATGTTAATATTAAAAGCATGAAGGTTTTTGAGTCCTCGAACAAAAAAGCCGTAGCATAAAGCGGGGTGAAATTGGGCATTCTGAGCAAATTCAATTATGCGGCCAGGCGCACCGCGAATATCGGCAGCGGCGCGGCGCAGATGACAGCTGGTGGCGGCATTTTCAGCCTCGGCTCGTTGGGCATGGTCAGCATTGCCGCAATATGCATGTCCAATCCGATTACGCTTACCCTCTCCATGGTCGGTTTGGGCGGAACCATCTTCGGCGGCGCCTACCTGATGGATCGCGGCGCGAAAAATCTTTTCAAGAAACCCAAAACATCCCTCCCCGGCCCCGGCGTGACCAAGGGCGAAAAAGGAGCGGGCGCGGCTTATTCGGGCGGCGTGCCGGGCAGTAAGTTCGTGCCGCCGCCGCAACAAAAACAGTTTATGGACGACAAGCCGTGGTTCACCCCGTCGCAGGACACCCAGCAAGGTCAGGGGCCCTTCAACCCGACGCAGCCCGGCTCCGCCAACAATCCGTTCCCGATGCCGTTCGTTCCCGGGCAGGGCGGTCCGGGATTCTGATATCTCAGTCCGGCTCTTTCAGCAAATCCCCGTAGAGACGCGCATAGGCGCCGTTTTGCGCCAGCAGTTGCGCGTGGTTTCCCTGCTCGACGATGCGGCCATGCTCCAGCACATAGATGACGTCGGCATTGATGATGGTCGAGAGCCGGTGGGCGACGACGATGGTGGTGCGGCCTTTCTGCAGGCGCTCCAGCGCCTCCTGCACGAGCTTTTCGGAGGTGGTGTCGAGCGCGGACGTCGCCTCGTCGAGCAGCAGAATGGGCGCGTTTTTGAGCATGGCGCGGGCGATCGAAATGCGCTGGCGCTGGCCTCCGGAAAGCTTCACGCCCTGCTCGCCGACGCGCGTCGCATATCCTTCAGGCAGCGCGGAGATGAAATCATGCGCGGCGGCCTCCTTCGCGGCGGCGACAATCTCCTCCTCCGTGGCGTCGCGGCGGCCATAAGCGATGTTGGCGCGGATGGTGTCGTCGAAAATCGCGACCTCCTGCGTCACCAGCGCCATGTTGTGACGGAGACTCTCCAGCGTGACGGAACGGACGTCCTGCCCGTCGACCGTCACAATGCCCGCGTCGACATCATAAAAACGCGGGATAAGGTTGAGGATGGTGGATTTTCCCGCGCCGGAGCTGCCGACCAGCGCGATGGTTTTTCCCGCCGGCGCCTCGAACGACACGCCGTGGAGCGCCTCGCTGCCGTCGGGATAGGCGAAGTGAACGTCCCTGAAAACAACCGTAGCGCCGCCAAGCCGCAGCGGTTTCGCGTCCTGCGCGTCGACGATTTCGGCCTTGACGTCCAGCAGGCCGAACAGCCGGTCGATCGCGGCAAGCCCCATCTGCATGGTGTTGTTGAGGTTGGCGAGACGCTTCATCGGGTCGAAGGCGAGCACGAAAGCAGTGATGAAGGAGACCAGCCTGCCGGTCGTGCTCGCGCCGATGATGATGCGGTGGCCGCCGTAAATGATGATGGTGGCGATGGCGAGGCCGACCAGCGTTTCCGCCATCGGCGTGGTCGAGGCGGAAATGCGGAACGCTCGGGTGAACAGCCGCAAGACCTTCTCGATCGTCGCGTCGACGCGGCTTCTCTCGTAGTCTTCCGCGCAATAGGACTTGACGTGCCGCGCGCCCTGAAACGACTGGTTGAGGATCGAGGTGAGATCGCCGTTGTGCACCTGCATGCTGCGCGACACCTTGCGCAGGCTGGAGCCGGTGCGATGGACGAAATAGAACGCCGCGGGAAAAACGAAGATCGAGATCAGCGACAGCCGCCAGTCCTGGTAAAACATCACCGCGACGAGAAAGATGATGGTGAAAAAGTTCTTGCCCATCCCCGTCATGCCCTCGACCGTGGCGGTGCGCATCTGCGCCGTGTCGGAGAGAAAGCGCGACAAAAGCTGCCCCGTCGGATAGGCGTGGAAATAGGAAATGTCGGCGCGGATGAGATGCGCGAACATGTCGCGCTGGATGTCGCTGATGACCCGCTGCCCCAGCCAGTTCATGATGACGGCGTTGCCGTAGGTGACGAAGCCGCGCACGACGAACACCGCCAGCACGCCGAGACCGGTCGGCCACAGCAGTCTTGAACTTCTGGCGTTGAACACGCGGTCGAAAATCGGCTGCATGAATTTGGCGAGCCCAGCCGTCAGCGCCGCGGACATCAGCATCAGGGTCATCGCCACGAGGATGATCCGCCAGTAAGGCAGAATATACGTCCGCGCGAAACGCAGCATCAGCGGCACCGTGGGCGTATGCTCCTCCGCCATCGCGCTTTTTTGTTGCGATGCGGAAGAGAGCGCTGCCGGAGGCCGGTCTTGTTGCGATGCAACAGGGGTTTTTTGAGCTTCGTTCATGCTTTCTAAAGGGATGCCGTATTATATTAAACTGGTAAGGGTTGGCAGTTTAATCGCTAAATGCGGCGCTGTAAATAATAAACATAACGTGGATTACAGGCAGATATGTTCGGAAATCATCGCAACGGCGGCGGAAATGACGGCGGAAATGACGGCAACAAGGCCC
>JAJXZC010000137.1:1614-2697 GCA_021780275.1 Pseudomonadota bacterium | reverse complement strand
GATCCCTCGGAAGCGTCGTGGAAGCTTGCCGGGGAGCGCGCCAAGGATATTCCGTTTCCGGTCGAGTTCGTCGGTCTGCCGGGCGAGCAGATCCCGCTCGACGACAAAAGCGTCGACACCGTGCTCGTCACCTTCAGTCTTTGCACCATTCCCGATCCCGCCAAGGCGCTTGAAGGCATGCGCCGGGTGCTGAAGCCCGGCGGCAAGCTCGTCTTCTGCGAGCATGGCGCGGCGCCCGACACGAATGTCCTCAAATGGCAGAACCGGGTCAATCCCTTCTGGCGGACGCTTTTCGGCGGCTGCAATCTCAACCGGCGCATTCCCGAGGTCGTCGAGGCTGGCGGTTTCAGGATCGCCGATCTTCAGTCCATGTACCTTCCCTCGACGCCGCGCATCGCGGGCTTCAATTATTGGGGCGTCGCCGCGGTCGCCTGAGTGCGCATCCGATCAGAACAAGAGCTTGATCGAGACGAGAACGAGCACGGATGCGAGCACGTAGCGCAGCACGTGCTCCGGCGCGCGCGGCGCGACATTGCTCGCGATGGCGATGCCTGGAAGCGAGCCGAGGAGAAGCGATCCGAGTATTGCGAGGTCGACGCCGCCGAGGAATAGGTGGCCCGCGCCCGCGATCAGTGTGAGCGGCACGGCATGGGCGATGTCCGATCCGACGATGCGGACAATTGGCAGGTTCGGATAGAGGAGGATCAGCGCCGTGGCGCCGATCGCGCCCGCGCCGACCGATGAAAGAGAAACGAGAAAGCCGAGCAGCGCCCCCGTCGCGATGGTCAGGTTGCGCGTGAGTTCCGGCATCGGCGTACCGACGCGGCGGTTGTAAAAGTCGAGCAGCGGCTTGCGGAAGATCAGCGAGAGGGCGGTGAGCATGAGCGCGACGCCGACCATCTTGGCGATGAAGATATTGGCGCCGGCGCTCTGGATGTCGAGATAGTGCAGCAGCAGGATGGTCAGGATCGTCGTGGGTATGCTGCCGAGAGCGAGCCTGCCGACGACCGTCCAGTCGACCGATTTGTGATAGGCGTGGACGAATGATCCGCCGGTCTTGGTGATGCAGGCATAGAGAAGATC
>JAJXZC010000137.1:0-1604 GCA_021780275.1 Pseudomonadota bacterium | reverse complement strand
TCTGTGCCCACGGCGGCGACGGGCTGGACGCCGAAGATCAGGATCAGGATGGGGGTCATGAGCGAGCCCCCGCCGACGCCTGTCAGGCCGACAAGAAATCCGACCATGAAGCCGGAAACCACATAAAGCAGATTGATGTCGTGCAGGAAACCCATGGCGATGATCCTCGGAATGGTGCCTGGCAACGATAACATACTAATCCCATAGGAATAGTATTATTTAATCTCCGGTAAAATCCCGATGAAATCGGAAAGCATCCGGCTTTCAAGGATCGCGGCGGTCGAACTGCGGACCTCAAGCAGAACACTCCTGATGGCGCAATGTTCCGGCGTGTAGCAATCGCGGCACTGGCGATGGGCGGTGACGCTGGCGCAGGGCGCCATGGCAAGTGGCCCGTCGATCGCGCGGATGACCTCGGCATAGGAAATCTCGCCGGCGGGGCGGGCAAGCTCGTAGCCGCCCGTCTTGCCGCGCTGGCTGGCAACGATGCGATGCCGCTTCAGTTCGGTCATCACAAGCTCGAGGAACTTCCGCGAAAGTCCCTCGCTTTCCGCGATCCGGCTGATGGTGACGGGGCCTTTGCTGCGCGCGATATGGAACAGCGCCCGGAAAGCGTAGCGGGTTTTTTGCGAGATCATGGGATGAAGAGAACCGAAGCCGTCGAAACTGGCAAGATGGTTCACTTGCCCTGCTGAAATTGCCGCAAGGATTGACCCCTGGCGCTGCGGTTTTTAGAACGTAAAAAGAACAAAGGACAGGCTTTTCAGGCGCCCTGCGCGCGGAAGTCCGGCCTCGTCCAGAACCGGTCGTATAGCCAGGGCGTGACAAGGAAATGGGGTGCGTCATGCCGGAGTTGATCCGGCATCCATCTTCCTTCTCGTCGCGCCGCAAAGCTGGCCCCCCGGATCAAGTCCGGGGTGACGGCCTTCCGCGCTGACGATGCGGAGAAGCCGTCACCACCAGTAAGGCGGGCCGTAGCGCGGACCCCACCAGGGTGGCGGCATGTTGTTGGCGCGGTCGATGGCGCGCGCGTTTTCTTCCTGCGCGCGGATTTCCCTGAGCTTCAGCATGCAATTGCCAAACGCAGTCGTGCGCGGCCTGAAGCCGAGGCTTTCACATTCCCGCGCATCCGTCTGTTGTTGCGCCGCCGCGCGTGCGGCCTGTTCCTCGGGGCTGACGCAGGCGGCAAGGACGAGAAGAGAGGCGAGGGCCAACCATTTCCGCATGTTCGAACTCCCTGAACGCAAACGTCCTGAACGAGAACCCGGCTAGAACCCGTGAAAGACCCCCACGCCGACGCCGAAATGCACGTCCGGCGACTGCGATCCTTCTTCCCTGACGCGGATTTCCTTCATCTTCAGCCGGCAATTGCCATAGGCCTCGGTGCCCGGCTTGAAGCCGAGGTTGATGCAGTTCTGATGATCGATCGCGTCGAGCCGCGCCTTCTCCGCAGCGGGGTCCGCGCAGGCGGACAGCGCGAGGCCCAGTCCCAGACCCAATGCGCCGCCGATCCATGAAATCCGTTTCGTCGTCATATGGCCTCCCGAGGTTCGCATCATCTTAAACGCGAACGGGGCGAAAGAACGGCGGCGATTCCCTCAATT
>JAJXZC010000233.1 GCA_021780275.1 Pseudomonadota bacterium | reverse complement strand
CCGCTGCGCACCGCGGACGATGGCAGATAATGGAAAAGCTGCGTCATCACCACCGGCACGCAAAGCCCGACTTCGAGCAACACGACCGTGAAAAGGATCCGCCGACCGAGATAGACGTAAAGCAGTCTTGGCACTTGTTAATTCTCTGCTTCTGTTCAGCGTTCGGATGATGCGCCACAGGGCGCATCCGGCCGTTCGTCATCATTCCGGCGCATTGGTTCGCAGTCTCTCCTTGCCGACGATCATCCTTGGCAAGTAAAAGGTCCGTGTGCCAACCGGCGACCGGATTAAGCATATCTCATCCGCCGCGGAGGTCCGCTGCTGACTTGGCGCTATAGCCAAGGTAGAGGGAAAGATATAGCTTCTATTCGCCTTGAATACCCGAGCGCTTAGGCAAGATCATGAACCTGAGGGCGCGAAGGCGGCAGGCAGGCAAGCTCCGATGAACATTTCAGCCCCTTTGCGGGACCCTTCGACGCGAGAGATGGCGACACAGCAGGCCGGATTTCAGCTTCCCTGCGTCAGTGTCATCGTCGTCAATTATAATTACGGCCGTTTTCTGGATCAGGTCGTGGGCAGCGTCTTCGGCCAGACCTATCCGAACGTTGAATGTATCGTCGTCGACAATGCCTCGACCGACGAAAGCCGCGACGTGTTGCCCGCGCTCGAGGCGCGTTATCCACAGCTTCGCATTGTCCGGCGCGCCACGAATGACGGCCAGACCGCGGCATCCCTCGACGGCCTCGAGATCGCGCGCGGGGCCTATGTGATTTTCATGGATGCCGACGATCTTCTGCTGCCGCAAGCGATCGACGCGCATATGTTCGTGCATCTTTCGCTGCGTGTGCATGTCGGCCTCACTTCGGGCGATATGCTGCAAAGTACGGATGACCAAATCGTCATCGGTACCGGCGAACAACTGAATCGCTATATCCAGAGCGGCGCCGGGCGGCGCGACAATCTGCTTCGGCCCTACGCGCACGCGTTTCAGCCCGACTGGCCGCCGCCCGGCCTTGCCGAATCGTTGCGCGACAACGTTCATCTCGTGCCCCACGGAACGGTGAAATGGGTATGGTCGCCGACGTCCGGCCTCTGCTATCGCCGCGACGCCTTGCGCCAATTCGTCGACAATCCGCCATTGGCCGGATTACGAACCGGAACAGATATGTATTTCGCACAAGGCATCTGCAGCCTTTACGGCGGCGCCATCGTCGATACGCCGGTTTTTATCTACCGCATTCACGGCGGCAACGAGTTCTCACGCCAGCCGCAGCTCAACCGCTACAAAGTCTACGACTCGACATCGCATAACAATAACGATTATGCGCGCCACCTCATTGTCGATCATCTCGTTAGAAACGCCGATCGCTTCTATAAACATAGCCAGGTGCCGTTGGATTATTTCCTCGCGCTGGTGCGGCTCGACCAGCCCGATCCCGATCCGCAAGCGCCGGCTTGGCGGCGCCGCTCGCGCGCAGCCGGCCAGATCGTCGATCATTATGCCGACGTCGCTGCGGCGATCGGCTCCTGGAAGACGCGCGCGCTGTTGCTTTGGCTGAGAGTCCCGCCGACAGTCATCGCACGGGCCGCCCGGCAAGACGCGTGACGCGTTATCCGGCGCCAGCAGCTTCCGCCTCGGGCCTGACGGGCAAGACGGTCCTTCTGGTCCATCCCGCATGGCATTCTTGCGGCAGCTACAATGTCTTCGCCGCGCAAGCGGAAGCCTATCGCGCCCTTGGCGCGAACGTGCACAGTCTGGCGGTTGACGGATTCCCGGGCAAGACCGCGCAATCGCCGGCCGCGCAGGCTTATTTCGCCGCGACGCAGGACCTCAAAGCCGAGGGTCGGTTCTTTACCGGCATGCCTCTCAGCGCCCTGCCGACGCGGACCTTCGCGGCGGCCGCCAGCGCCTGGCTGCACGGCGATTATGCCGCCATGCTGGTCGAGGCCGCCGACCGGTCGGCGCTGCCTGATGCTCTCCGGACGCTCAAGGTCGACCTCATTCATTGCAATCATTTCTTTTGCATGCCGGTCGCCGTCAAGCTGCGCGGCGAGGATCACGTGCCTTTGCTGCTCGACACGCATGATCTGCAAGCGCGGCAATTCGCCTTGCGCAATCGCGATGCGTGGACGCTTGCGCCGAAAGCCACGTACGAGACGATGCTTGCGCGTGAACTCGCGCAGATGCGCGCCGCCGATGTGCTGATCCACCTCAACACCGAAGAAGCGGAGGCCTTTCGCGCCCTGCTGCCGGAGAAGCGCCACGTGCTGCTTTTCCCGGCTGTGTCCGCGATGCCGCTCAGCCGCGGCCAAGACATCGTCATCGTCGCCAGTTCGAATTATCCGAATTTCCTCGGCCTCAAATGGTTTTTGAGCGAGGTGATGCCGCAGGCCGGCGATATTCCCGTCCGCATTGTCGGCAATATCGACCGCATGGTGCGTGCCCGCGCGCCGCGGCTGTATCGCCGCTATGAGGCGCTCTTTGCCGGCTTCAGCGATGATCTTGCGAAAATCTATAGCCAGGCTGGCACGATCCTCCTGCCGACGACATCGGGCTTCGGCATTTCGATCAAGACGGTCGAGGCGCTGTCGAGCGGCGCGCAGCTGATTGCCACGCGTCAGGCGTTTCGCGGCATGGGGATCGACCCGGCCGCTCTGGGGAATGTCGTGCTGGCTGAAAGCGCCAAGGATTTTGCCG
>JAJXZC010000571.1 GCA_021780275.1 Pseudomonadota bacterium | reverse complement strand
ACACGCCGATCCACACCGCCGAATTCCCCAACAACTGGGTGCTCTCGGCGGCGCGCGCGGGCGCAGTGGTGAGCTATTTCATCAGGCAGGGCGTCAATCCGCAAAACCTGCGCGCCGCGGGCTACGCCGACGCCTTCCCCGTCGCCCCTGACCGCGACGCGAACGGCAAAGCCATCCCCGCCAATCAGGCGAAAAACCGCCGCGTCGTCATCAAATTGCAGAAAATCGGATCGGCGGAGTAAACCGCTACTCCCGCTCCTTGCGCCGGAAGCCTTCAAGGCCGATCTCGTCGAGTTCCTTCGACTCTTTCAATGCGCGTTCGGCGGCTTCGAGGCGGTCGCGCTCGGCCTGCGTCATCTCGTATTTCTTGAGCTCGCTGAAGGTCTCCATCATGCTGTCTTTCGCCGCCTCGATCTGTTTTTCCAGCCCGGCTTTCTGCGCGTCCAGTTCCTCCTGCCGCTGTTTGACTTTCGCGGCATAGCCGGTGAAAGTGAAATTGACGTCGCCGCTCGCGCGCACCAGTTCCTTCTCGCGTTCGAAATCGCGGTCGAGGTCGCGCCGCCGTCGCTCCACATCCTCCACCGCCGTATAAAGGACGGCGAGCGCCTGACGCTTCTCGTCAAGTTCGTGCTTGTGCAGGCGGATCAATGTCGAAAGGTCGGCCATGGCTGTTCGTTACCGCTATTGTTTCCGTGCGGCGTCGAGCACCTGCGCCAGCCTGTTGTAGCCCTCGTCGAGCGAGGTTTTCTCATCCGGCCGCTGGGCGAGGAACGTGTCCAGCGCTGGATAAATCCTGATCGCCTCGTCGACCTTCGGATCCGAACCCTGACGGTACGCGCCGAGGCGGATCAGTTCCGCCATGTCTTCATACGTCGACATGATCTCGCGCCCGCGCCGCACCAGATCGGCCTGCTCCTGCGTGAGACAGCGCGGCATGGAGCGCGAAATGCTGCGCAGGATATTGATCGCGGGATAGCGTCCGCGGTCGGCGATCGCGCGTTCCAAAACCACATGGCCGTCGATGATGCCGCGCACCGCGTCGGCGATCGGCTCGTTGTGATCGTCGCCTTCCACCAGCACGGAGAAGAACGCCGTGATGTCGCCGCTGTTGTTCACGCCCGGGCCAGCGCGCTCCAGCAGTTTCGCAAGTTCGGAAAACGTCGTCGGCGGATAGCCCTTGCTGGTCGGCGGCTCGCCCGCCGAAAGGCCGATCTCGCGCTGCGCCATGGCGAAACGCGTCACGGAGTCCATCATGCATAAAACCTGCTTGCCCTGATTGCGGAAGTATTCCGAAATCGCCAGCGTCATGTACGCGCCCTGACGGCGCATCAGCGGCGCTTCGTCTCCCGTCGAGACGATGACCACGCTGCGCTTCAGACCTTCCGGCCCCAAATCTTCTTCTATAAATTCCTTCACTTCGCGGCCGCGCTCGCCGATCAGCCCGATGACGCTGACGTCCGCCGCCGTGTAGCGCGCCAGCATCGACATCATCACCGATTTGCCGACGCCCGAGCCCGCGAAGATCCCCATACGCTGTCCGCGGCAGGTGGAGAGAAAACTGTTGATGGCGCGGACGCCCAGATCCAGCTTGTCGCCGAGGCGTTTGCGGTCGTGCGCCGCGGGCGGCGGACTGCGCAGCGGCATCGCCACGCTGCCGGTCATCAGCGGCCCCTTGCCGTCGATCGGCTCGCCCATCGCGTTGATCACACGGCCCAGCCACGACGGATCCGGAAACACCGAAGCTTGCGACTCCGCCACTTCGGCGCGGCAGCCGAGCCCCACGTGGTCGAGCGGCTTGAACGGCATGACCAGCGCACGGCCCTGCCCGCCCTCGGCGCGAAAGCCGACGACTTCGCACGGCACCGGCACGGCGCCACGCGGCGTGAGCGTGCAGCGGTCGCCGATGGAAAGCTCGCGCTCCACCCCGCCGACCTCGACCAGAAGCCCGAGAATTTTCGTCACGCGCCCGAAAAGCCGGTATTCCGCCAAGCCGTCGATCCGCGCCGCCAGACTGTCGATGAACTGCTGTCCCGCCATTTAAAATACCCCTGTCTTCCATTATATATCGGAATGCGCGGGAAGGATAGTGGCCTGTTATGCCCTTATTTATGCGTTATTAAGGTAGCGGACGGCATCGCCTGAAACTCACCACTTTCAATTTTCCGCTGTCGTCGCGCACCGTCACGCGCGACGCTTTCAAAAACGCCTTGCGCAGGACGGTGGTCAGCTTTTTCTGGTCGTCGTTCGCCGCGCCCCAGAAGGTATCGGCCAGAGACGGGCGCAAAATCTGTTTCAGCAGAATATCGGGAGACATCTTCGCCAGATAATTGCCCGTGCCGGAAAAGCTCCGTCCTAGGCTGAGGACGCTTTGCATGTCATCGACGTCAATGCCGGGCGTAAACCGTGAAACATAGGCCTGAAATTCGAAATTACGCCGCGGCAAGTCGCCCGCGTAAACGCCCCATGCACGTCCGAGCCTCTTGCTGCAAGCATCCCCATAGTAGACAGACGAGGTTTCAAACCATTTTTTGAATTCGGCTATCAATATGCCATTCGTATCGCGCAAAGACTGCTCCTCGAACTCAAGCGACTCCCGACGCCGCATGCGTACGACTTCGCGTATGCGCTGGCGGTTTTCTCTTTCACGCGGGGATTTCAACGGCGGCTCTTTTGCTTCAGCCGCCTCGATTTCTTTTATA
>JAJXZC010000383.1 GCA_021780275.1 Pseudomonadota bacterium | reverse complement strand
GCGCGCGTTTTCCCGCAGATTGTAAATCGGCGTGGTGGGCTGACCCCTATGATCCCAACGAGATCAGAGGCTTATTACGCCGATTGGCTTCGAAACCCCATGCCGATTCACACCCGTTCCTGAGTCGCCCATCAATCGTCATCCTCGGATCATGTGCAACAAGTCCTCGTCGGTGAGGCGGGCGCTCATTTCGGCGCCTTCCAGGAGACCGGTGGCGAGGTCGCGTTTGGAGCGGTGCAGGTCCAGAATCTTCTCCTCGATCGAGTCGCGAACGATGAGGCGATAGATCGTCACCGGGCGGCTCTGGCCGATTCTGTGGGCGCGGTCGCTGGCCTGGTCCTCGACGGCGGGATTCCACCAGGGATCGAGGTGTATCACATAATCGGCGGCGGTGAGATTGAGGCCCGAGCCGCCCGCCTTCAGGCTGATCAGGAACAGTTCGCCATCGCCGGCCTGAAAAGCCTCAACGCGCCGGGCGCGTTCCGACGCGGGCGTGGCGCCGTCGAGATATTGGAAGGCGATTTTCCGCGCGCGGAAGACTTCGGCGACCCGCTCGAGTTGACCGACGAACTGGCTGAACACCAGCGCCTTGTGGCGGTTGCGGATGAGTTCGTCGACCAGATCCAAAAAGGCTTCGAGCTTGGCTCCGGGCAGTTCGGTCGCGGGATCGATCAGCGCGGGATGGCAGCAGGCCCGGCGCAATTTGGTGATTTCCGCAAGAATATGGATGCGGCTTTGTCCGCCCTTGCCGTCGCCTTCCTTGATCTCCGCCAAGGTTTCCAGCGCGCGCCGGCGCATCGCCTCGTAAAAAGCGCGCTCTTCCTCGGGCAGGTCGATCTCCAGAGTTACCTCGGTGCGCGGCGGCAATTCGGCGAGCACCGCGCTCTTCGTCCGCCGTAAGATGAAAGGCCGGATCAGGGCGCGCAGCGCCTGCAAGGCGTTGGAATCGCGGTTGCGTTCGATGGGCGTCGCAAAACGCCGGCCAAAACTCTCGCGCGATCCGAGTAGGCCAGGATTGATGATATTGAACAGGCTCCACAACTCGTCGAGATAATTCTCGATCGGCGTGCCAGTAAGGGCGAGGCGGAACCGCGCCTTCAGTCGCTGGCCGGCCTGGGCGCGGCGGGTTTCGGCGTTCTTGATCGCCTGGGCCTCGTCGAACGCCACCATGCGCCAGTCGATCTCGGCGAGACGGTCGCCTTCCTGGTGCAGCAGGCCATAGCTGATCACCAGCACATCCATCGCCTTGAGTCCGGCGATGATCTCCGCGCGCCCCGCCGCCGCGCCCAGTTTTTGCGGGACGAGGCTCGGCGCGAAGCGCCGCAGTTCGTTCTCCCAATTGTGGCAGACGGAGGTCGGCGCGATCACCAGGCAGGGGCCATGAGGGGCCTGTTCAAGCATGACCGCGATGGCTTGCACCGTCTTGCCCAGTCCCATGTCGTCAGCAAGACAGGCCCCGGCCTGCCAATGCGACAGCCGCGACAGCCATTGGAAGCCTTCCAGCTGGTAATCGCGCAGCTCCGCCTGAAGCGTGGTCGGCGGCTGCGGCTGTCGGTTCTCCGCCGCGTTCAGGCGCGCGACAAAGGTCTTCCATTCCTTGTCTGCCTTCACCGCTCCGGCTTCTTCCGTGAGATCCCGCATCGCCAGCGCGCCGAGCATGGGCAGGCGCAGTCCCTTGGCGTGATCTTCGGCAATGCCGCGCAGCCGGTTCAACTGCTGTTGGAAGCGCCGGGTGAGGGCGAGGAAACTGCCGTCGGCCAGGGGCACGAAGCGTCCCTGCGCCTGGTCGAGCCGGCTCAACACGTCTTGCATGTCGAGCACCAGATCGTCATCGACCTGGACCTTGCCCTCGATCTGGAACCAGTCGCGCGAGCGGCCGAGTTTCAGGCTCAGGCGGGCGGTCGAGACTTCGGGGCGCGCCACCCATTTTTTGCCTTCCGGCCATTCCATGGACAGTGGCGGCTGGCGGGCGCCGATCTGCACCAGCAATTCGAGCGCGGTTTCGGCGTCGGGGATCAACCATTCATGGCCGGAGGCCGTTTGGCCTCCCAAGGCTGGAAGCGCCGCCAAAACCTTGGCGGCGGCCGCGCGCTCGGCGTCGAGGTCGCGTTTCACGCGCTGATTGGCGCCATCGACCACCGCCAGCGCCGAGGCGGCGCCAAGTCCTGGCAGATAATAAGGGCCGGCGGGACCGAACGGCCGCACCACCATGACGATCTTCAATCCTTCGTCGAGCGGCGCCATTTGCAGGACGGGATCCGGTCGCCCCTCCGCCGCCGGCAAGTCGGCGTCAGCGAGTTCGGCGCGAATAGGCAGGGCGGTGACTTTTTCCCTGATGAGCGCCAAAACCTTTTCGCGCGCGTCGCGCGGAACCGTCAGGCCCTTCTCGCCCAAAACTTCCTGAATCTGAAGCAGCTTGCCGGAAAACTCCAGCACCCGCCACCTCGTCGGGGTTTCCGCTTCGAGGAATACCGTGGGCTCCTGGGCTCGATGGGTGAGCGCGAATGTATAGCCGCCCTTCTGTTCGGTCACGGCGAGTTCGACCGGATAGAAAATCAGCTCCAGCCGTTGGTCGCGCCGGCTCATGTGAAAGACCAGGGGATGGCCCACGAGCGCGGGCAAGGTGCGGGTCGCATCGAACGTGAACCATTCCTCGCGGTACCCGTAGCCGATGGTGTCCTTGACGATGGTGCGCAATGCCCGGCGGTCGTGATCGCTTAGATAATCGAGGCGCGGGTCCTGCTCGTAAAGGCGCTTCATGGCGATGGCGCGCCCAGGCGTCCAATCGTTTCCCTTGACCGATTGCTCCAGGGCCTCGATGAATTTTGTCTCCGGGTCGACCAGCCAGACCAGGCGCTTGGACTTTTTGACTTCAGGCGCGGCGGGACGCGGCGCGCTCGCCGCCAGCAGATTGGTCAGGTTGTCGAATTTGCGCTCCCAGGGCTGGCGCAAATGCACGATTTCCGTGAAGGCGATCACCTGGTCTGCGGTCGGGAATTCGCGCAGGAATTGTCTGTACGTCCCGGGGTCGGCGTCGATTTTCGCCAATATTTCTGCATGGATGCGGGCGATCAGCGGCATGGTGTCACGCAGGGTCGAGAACCATGTCCTGGAGACCGCGATTTCGGCGGCGCTCAACGAATTGTCGAGCAGGAATCGCGCCAGGGTCGCGAAAGCCGCCGAAAATGGCTCGGAGCCGCGGAGATCGATCCTCTCCAGCGCCGCCCGCGCCTTGGTCTCCATTCCCTGCAACAGCCATAGCAGGGCCTGAATGGCGCCGAAACCTGGGGAATAAACGCTGCTTTCGAACTGAACCGCGTCCAGATTGGTCTGCGCTTCGGGATAAAGCGTCGGATCGTTGGCGCGAATGAGGGCGAGCAGGAAGAGCATCCCATTCATCCCATCGAAAAAGATTTTGCGCTTTCCGCGCGCTTTCTTGAAAAGCTTGAGCGCCATCCGGCACCGGGCCAAAGCCTCGTCGTTGCGGCCTTCCAGAAAATCCATCGCGCCGCGCGCCAGCAGCAGGGAGTATTCCTCGGCGCCGTCCTCGTCCAGCGTGACGCTCTTGCGGCGGGCGGAGTCGAACCGCGCCGACATTAGGTCGAGCGCCATCAGCGCGAAGGCGAGCGGCCGGAAGGCGGGTTCATCCTCCCTCTCGCGATAATGCGCGATCATCGCCGGGACTTCGGGCGTCGCCCGTCCCGTCAACAGCAGGCGATCGATCTTGACGCCGAACACACGCAGCTGAACATCGTCGGAAAGGCTCGTCAGCCAGTCCATCTCCACCGGCGTTTCGGCGAACAGGGTCGCGAGGACGTGGGGCCCGTAAGCCGCATTGTAGGCATTGTCATATTTGGCCAGCAGCGGGCCGAAGGCCTCGGCGTCGTTTTCATAAAGCCGCAGGCGCAGCAGCCGCAGGAAGGCCGTGTCCGTGTGGATGTAATAGGCGTAATAGGGTCCGCGCGCCTCGGAGGACGGCAGCCTTGCCATGGCGGCCGCGGCTTCCCGCCCCTTCGGCGTCGCCAGGAATTCGACCGTCAGCGGGTGCCACAAGGGCCTGGCGCAGGAACGATCGGCGTCCAGCAGTTTCAGCGAAACCAACCGCTCGATGGCGTCGGCCTGCGCCTTCTGAGTCCAGGCCAAGCCGCCGGGACCAGCGAGGCGCGACTCCACGACGACCTTGTCGAAGCTTGCCTTGCCCACCGGCCAGGCGAATAGCGCTTTCAGGCGCAGCAGGTCTGGTTCCGCCTCGGACAATTTTTCGACTTGCCGTAACAGAGGCGCGACCGGCGCGGTGGCGTGCGTCAAGGCGGGCATGGGCGCAATTTCGCTGTCTTGTTGAGTCGCTCGCGTCTCATTGCCATAATTCGGCGGAGGCGGCCACCGGGTCATTCTATGGCGGTGCGGCGGCTCTGATCTGATCTTTCAACCGACAAAAAGAGATATTTGTTTCTGTTACCGTGTTAACCGCCGCCCTCGCCGCTTTCGAGGAATTTCGTCCTGTTCGTCCTGTTCGCCAAGATCGACGTCCTCGCGAGCCTTGTTTAATCGCGATACCGCATCTTTTGCTTCAGCCGAGCCTAAATTGTCAGAGAAGGCTTCGCATAAGGCGAGAATGGATTCTTGCGCCGGGCGCGGAGCCTCGATGGCGGCCCCATTTTCAGGCTCCGACGTGCGCTCGACGTGGAAGTCAATTTCCGCTCTGTTCGTTTTTGCGGTGTCTTCGCGTAAAAGGGCGTCGTCGAGCGCTTTTCGTTCGGCGAGAATAGCCACGAGCAAATCCTTTGCGACTCTCAGGGCTCGCTTTCGCGCCGCTCGACCACGGAAGCCTTGAGCGCCCCGAAGCAGCCCGACTGCGCCAGGGTTGGTTTTCAGAAGCTTCAAAAGATCGAGGGCCTCTTCGCCGCTTCGGGCTTCGAGCGACGGTTTGACCCAAAAAGATATGAACTGCCGCCAATTCACAAAAACGATGCGCGCAAGCGCGACGATATTGCTGGGGACGACGTAACTGCCGTCAGGCGTCGCAGGGCGGCAATTCCACGCCTGGCCGAAATAACCCCCTTCCCTCAACTTTGCCATGAGCTGCGCCGGCGGGTTTTGGAACAACGGCCATTCGTCAACCGTCGGCAAGGCCGGCGTATTCAACATTGCGGTCAAATGATCGACTTCGGCCAACCGGTTGAGGAATTTTTTGTCCTCGTAGAAATTCAGCTTGTCCAGCACGGCGCTGAAATGACCGCGCATTGTGAGCACCGTTTTTCGATCATCGAGGCGCATCAATTGATCGGCGGCCATCAGCGGCGCCTCTTCCCAACGCCCCGTTTTCGACGTGCCGCCGCCAAACGGTCCCTTGCCTGGGTTCGATCCCCACGAATGACGTTCGACAAAATGTTTGCCAAGCGAATCGGCGACGACTTCGCCGGTCGCCTTGTCGCCGACCGCGACGACAAGCTTGATATCCATATTTCCCAGCAAGGCCTCGCGCGTCGCGCGCGAGTAGCGTTCGTCAACCTGCGGGATGTTTTGGGCGACCAGAGCAATCCTGAAGCCGTACCCCGCGACCAATGGCGCGCGATTCACAATCTCCGGCAGCTTCTGAAACTGATAAAACTCATCGAGCATCAGCACGACCTTGTGCGGTTCATCCTTGCCTGGGAGCTTGCGCAAGAGGACGTCATGGACCTGTTGAATGAACAGGCGGATCATGGGTTCGACCGAACCGAAATCGCTGACCGGCGCAGAAATGAAAACCGTGAAGGGCCGGCGGCGTAATTCGCCGATGTCGAAGTCGCTGGCGCTGGTGAGATCGGCGATAAGACGGTTATTCCAAGCCTTCAACGCAGTGGTCACATTGCCTTCGAAAGACGGCCGCTGTTCCGGGTCGCGCGCGATGTGGCGCCGAAAACCGTCCAATATAAAACTGTTGAGGGGCTCGCCGCGCGCCAAAATCCCGGTGAAGACCTCAGCCAAAGCTCCTTCGTTGAACATGCGGAGCACCGAGCGCAAGTTGCGACGGCCCGCCATCGTTTCGCTGTCGCAAACATATCCGAGCATTGACGCAAAGAGATCGCGCGCGGTCTGCGCCCAGATCGCTTCGCCGCGCTCGGGAGACGGGATCAGCATCGCGGCTACGTTTTGCAAATCGGTCGCGCGCGCCGGCCAGGGCCGAACAAAATCCAGAGGGTTCCAACGATGCGAATGTTCGGAGCCAGGCGCCAGTTCAAACACCTTCTGACCAAGAGCCAGGCGCGCAGCCCCGGTTTTTTCCAAGTTTTCGCGCTTCACATCGAGGACAATCGCCGAGCCCCGCCACTCCAATAGGTTCGGCATGATGAACCCGCGGCCCTTGCCGCTGCGCGACGGGCCGTTGACATAAAAATGGCTGTCGCCGCTATAGCGAACCTCAAAGCCCTTGAAGGTTCCGAGCAACAGGGTTTCGCCTGGTGCGCCATCGAGCATCCCCGCCTTCTTCAGATCCCTCAATGTGGCAAATCGGGCTCCGCCCGCGGGCGGCTGTTCTTTCCAGGGTTTGACCACAAGCGCCAGCACGGCCATGCCGATTGCGAGGACTTCGCCGATCATTCCGAAGGTGGCCAGCTTCACAAGCCTGACAACGACTGGGAGAGGCCACCAGGTCCAGGCTTGAGCGATCGGCAAAAACATATCGCCGTCGAAGAATCTCGTCCACATTTCCTTGTCATGACCAACAAACCAGGTCGCCGCCGCATAGGACATGGACCAGAGCAAAAAAAGGCATAGGACGGCTCCCGGACCGAGCGCCGCCCAGCCCGCATATTTCAGATATCGCATCGGAGCTTCCTATTTTTGCGGGGCGCGAAATCGGTTGAAATAAATCTCGCTCACGCCGCGCGTCGGCTTGCGACGCAGCTGGACCACCAGAGGCACGACGCTTCGGACGTAATCCATGATTTCAGTCTTGGTCAGACCAAGACCGGCCTGCATCGTCGCCAGCGCGACGCGCTCGAAGGCGGCGCGCGGATTGTCGGCGTGCAGCGTCGACAATGAGCCGGGATGGCCGGTGTTCACGGCTTGAAGAAAGGTATAGGCCTCGGCGCCGCGAATTTCGCCCAGGAAAATCCGATCCGGACGCAGACGCAACGCCGCCTCCAGAAGGCTTTGGACCGTCACTCTCGCTTTGCCCTGGTCGCCTTTCGACGCGATCAGCGCCAGCCAATTCGGCTGCGGGACTTTTAGTTCTCGCGTGTCCTCAATCGAAATCACGCGTTCGGAAAATGGCACTTCGCGGAGCAGCGCATTCAGAAATGTCGTTTTGCCCGACGACGTGCCCCCGGAAATCAGCATAGTGACAGCGTTTTTGACCGCGAAGCGCAATGCGGCGGCGACGCCGGCAGGGCTTGTGTCCTGGAGAAGCGCCGCCAATTCTTCGTCGACGTCCGACAAATCGGACTCCTCGATCACGCTTGCCACGCCTCTTGGACCGTCCCTTGGACCGTCCCTTGGACCGTCCCTGGGACCGCTCACCTTGACGTGGTCCAGCGCGCCCATTTGCTGGTAATCGTCAAGCGACAAGTCCGATATGACTTGCTTGCGGATCGAG
This sequence comes from Pseudomonadota bacterium, assembly GCA_021780275.1. Next base: position 2,941 of record JAJXZC010000383.1, on the reverse strand, counting down.
AACGCGCCGCCGATCGGCGCTGCTGGCGCGAGGACGCCCTGGAAGCGCTCGCCATGCGGCATGGCAGCCGACAGCAGCGGGGTTTCTTCATTGACGGATTGCCCGGTGTGACCGGCGATGCGCTCGGCAATCGAAATGATCGCCTCGCGCGACAGGTCTGGCGCCTCGAAACGCTCCATGGGCCGGCCAACCGCTTCGACCCACACTTCGCCGGGCCGATTGACCATGATTTCGACGACGCTCGGGTCCTGCAACCAGGATTTGATCGGCGTGCAGACCTGGCGAATAAAGGTAGGCAAAGACGCCCAATGCGCCTCACTCCCGGCATCAACTTTCAACGATTGCGGCTGCGCCAACGCGTTCAATGCTCGCATCCTTCAATTCGCCGATGCTTTTTTTAGTATTTGGCCGTCACGGACGCATTGCGCCGGGCCATCGTGGCGTCGACCGCTGACGGGTGCTTCAATTGAAAAAGCGCCTCTTTGACCGGATCGGGATAGAGATTCGAGAAATCCAGATCGCGCTTCACAAAGACGATGATCGGCGTGCCCTGGTCGATATGGACCGTCGGAGGAATGCCCATTTGCTCCTTCAGCGCTGTGTTCGCGAGCTGGGCATAGGTCTGCGACAAGGTCTGCACCGCCTGGGCCTGCGCTTGCTCCTGCGGCGTGATCATCGACGTGTAAGATGTCGCCGGCTGACCCAGGCCCGCCAGATAAGACGCGCCGCCGCCAACGACGCTCAGCATCAACGCCGCGCCAAAACGCTGCGCGTAATGGTTGTCGACCTCGCCTGGAACCCCTGCCCGGCCAAGCCCATCAGCGCCCGGCGATCCGAGCAGGATCGACACGCCGTCCGAGCGCAGCGCCCGCGTCCAGACCATGAAGACGCGCGTCTGGCCCGTGGTGAGCATCGAGCGATAGTCGCCTGTCAGCATTGTTCCTTTAGGCAGCAACACGCGCCGACCGTCGAAGGAATAAGTGTCTTCTGTCGTGATGGCGCGAACCATGCCCGGCAGATCGGATTGCACCGCCGTCTCTAACGTCGCGCGGATCAACGCGCCTTGCGGAATCAGGGCGTCGATGCGCGGCGTTCTCGCGGCCTTCGCCCTTTCGACTCCGGTCGCGGAAGCACGGTCGAGAAAGCGGCTATTGGCGTCTTCACTCGGCGCATTCGGGCTGTTCACTTTATACGCGCCGGTGTCGCTCACCGCTTCGACATCCGTTGGCGCCGCAGGCGCCCCGTCGACCAGGAGCATGGGCGAGCGCAAGGCCGCTTCAATGCGCGCTTCCTTCAATTTGCGCAGCCGCTCAATCTCCGCAAGCCGCAGCCTTTCTTCTTCAGCGGCTCGCCGCGCCTCGCTGTCATCAGGCTTTTCGATTGGCGGGGCCGCGAGGGGCGGCGGCGCCATCACCAATTTATTTTCTGTCTTTGGCGGCTTGTTCAGCTCGTCAAAGGACAGGTTGCGTGATCGCTGCGGCAAATTGAACTTTTCGTCATTCTCGACAACGACCTGTTTTCTTGGCCACCAGATATAGGCCAGCCATAGGGCGAGGCCGACACCGAGCACGATCATAAGGCCGACGGGCCGCTGTTTCCGGCCAGTCCGCGCGACGGTTTCAGCGCCAGCGGCGCCAGTCCCTTCCGCCGAGCCCAGCTCCTTCTCGTAATCAATCGCCATTGAACAGGCCTTTCAAAAAGCCGCCGTCATCGGTGGGGGTCGAAGCTTCCAATCGGACGGCGGACGCGGTGACCGGCGCAGCGGTTTCAACCGGAGTCATTCTGTCGGTCGGCGGCGGCTCTTCCGTCGCTTTCAGATTGAAAACGCAGGTCGCCTGCGATCCATTGCGAAGGGTCCATTGCGCGGCGACGCCGTCGACGACGATCATCTCGCCTTCACGGCGGTAATTCATGAGCGTTTCCGACCGATCCTTCTTCACCCGGAAGATCGCGGGAATCTCGCCCGAGAATTGAAAAAACGTCTTCACGCCATCATCGACGACGCGCACGGGCTTGTTGATGATTTCGCCCTTGTAGCCGTAATTTTCATTGAGATTTTCGGGATGCCGCATCAGCTGCGTCCATTTGGGATTGGCCGCCATTTGCTTCGCCTTCGCCAGCAAATTCTTGTCGACGATGTCTTCGGGATAAGAGAATTGGATTTTGTAAACGCTGCCTCTTGCGCGCGGCGCCGCGGCCCGCAACACGAAATTATAGATGTGCAGATTGGTGACGACATTCATGTTCGTCACCGCATTGCGTTCGAGCGGCTTGATGAACAGATAGCGCTTGCTTTGATCCGGGACAGCTTGCCAGGAGGCGGTGTCGCCGAGCGCGACGGTTGCGATTCGCTCGCCCTCATCCTCATTGAACACAATCATGGTCGAGATCCCCATGGTCCCCGACAGCAGCACGACATTGTCCTTGTCGAAGCGAACATGCCGGATGCGCGTGTCGGCCGGCACGGCGCGCGGGTCGCTTTCGGCGAGGGCGACCTGCCCCGTGAAAGCGCCCTGCCCCATGAGCGCCGCGATCAATGCGATCAAAAGATGTTTTCTCAATTTCCTGCTCCCGTGTCGTTCGTCGTGACCGTCTCTTGATCGCGGCGATACTCGAAGACCTGGAAGCCGAGAGGATTGTCGAAACGATAGTCATTTTTCAGAGGCTCCGTGGTGTAGCGGAACCGGACATTGGCGACCCAATTGTCTGTCACGGGATCGGCGTTGACGCTTTTGCGAACGGTTTGAAACCGCACGGCAGCCGTCCTGTCGTTGAGGAAAATCACGGATTTGACGAGCACAGAGACCGTCGTGTTCAGAGCTGGCCTCGGAAATTTGAACAGAGGGATAAGTGGAATTTCTGCCTGACAGCGGCGAACATGAGGGCCGCGATTCAGGAGTTGTCATGACGAAGCGCACACGCCGGAACCACGCACCGGCTT
>JAJXZC010000070.1 GCA_021780275.1 Pseudomonadota bacterium | reverse complement strand
CGCCATATGGGCGGAACTCGCCGTCGGCCTCGACGACGGCCAAACACTAAAACGCAAGAAACCCCTTCCGTTCACCCAGGCCGTCGAGTTGCTCGCAGCTGACAGCGGCGCTGACGCTGAAACGTGTCGGACCGCTCTCGAAAAGTTCTTGACGCGCGTCAGCCTCCCTGAAGCCGAACGAGGCGGTTCAGGAGACACGGCCTTCATCGCCTTCAAGTTGCATCGCTTCATTTCTGGCGCGGGCGAAATTTTCACGACACTGACCGCGCCGCCGCGAAGCGTCCTGTTCGATGGACAACTCGAGGACCCGAACGCACCCGGCAACCGCCTCTACCCAACCCGCTTTTGCCGCGAATGCGGCCACGAAGCGCATGTGGTTACGAAGGTCCAGGATGCCGACGAAGTGCGCTTCCTGCCGCGCAACATTGACGACACGCCTATCGAGGGCAATGAAAACGAGGTCGCCGGCTACCTTACGCCGGCAGGCGACAACGATCCCGACTATGTCTTTACAGGTGAGATCGAAAGCTATCCCGAAGACTGGCGCGAGGACCGCAATGGCATCGAACGCATTCGTCAGAATCGAAAGGGACGCCAACCCGTGATGATGACGATCGCCCCGGATGGACGTTATAGCCCATCTGGCCGGCGGTTCTGGTTCATTCCTGGCAAATTTGGCTTTTGCCCCTGCTGCCAGGATCAACCGCATCCCTCCATGCGGGAACGCACCAAGCTTGCCGGATTGTCTGGCGAAGGGCGCAGCTCGGCGACGACGCTACTCGTGTCCACCGCGCTTGAATGGATGAACGCCGCGCACAGCGGAGTCCCGAAGGAAAAACGCAAGCTACTCGGCTTTACCGACAATCGCCAGGACGCGGCGCTGCAAGCCGGCCATTTTAACGATTACCTGTTCGTCAGCCTGCTTCGCGGCGCCATTCTTCGCGCCGTGCTCGACGCCGGCGATGATGGATTGACCGAGGATGAATTCGGTCTGCGCGTCGTCAAAGCCCTCGGCTTCACGGCCGCTCACAAGGAGGCCCGAATCCATTGGATGTTGGAGCCTGAGGCTGGTGCCGTCGTTCGAGAGGACGCGCAGCGCGCCTTGCAAAAGGTCATCGCTCACCGTGTCTGGACCGACCTACGCCGGGGCTGGCGCTTCACAAACCCCAGCCTGTCGGTTCTCAAGCTGATCGACGTGGACTTCATCGGATTGAGTGATGTCGCCGAAGACGTCGAACGCCTCACAGCGATTCTGCCCGATCTCGGTAGCCTTGATCTCGACGCCAGAAGGAAGCTCCTACGCCAAATTCTTGGCGCAATGCTCGAAGGCCTCGCCGTCGGGACGGAAGCATTGGATAGGACGGTGCTCGATTCCGTCACCCAAAGATCTCGCAATTTTTTGCGGTATCCGTGGGCGATCGATCAGAAAGAAAATCTCAGGAGTAGAACAGATCTGCTCCTGCAGGCGCCCGGCAAGGACCGCGTCGGCCTTCGCGAAGAACAGACTATTCTGCGCGCCGGCCACAATTCGCGGATTGGCCGGCTGATCAACCGCAAAAGCGCCATTGGCACCAAGCTGAACAAGGCCGACTACCTCGCCGTCATGACGGGGCTGTTTGAACTGCTCTCCCGAGAGGGGATCGTGACGGCCGTCGATTTGGAATCGGACGTCCGCGGGTGGCGCCTGTCCCCCGCAGCGGTCCGCATCGTGCCCGGAAAAGCCGTGCGCGACGGCGAGGCGCAGGGAAATCGCTATTTCCATGACCTTTATCACGCGATCGCCAGCGACCTGAAACAGGGGCACAGCAGCTTCTGGGGCCTCGAAGGCCGCGAACATACGGCGCAGGTTTCCCAAAAGCAGCGCGAATGGCGCGAATGGCGCTTCCGCTTCGAGGAAGACGATCGCAAAAAACTTGAAGAGAACGTCGCCGAGCTCAAAGCCGCAGGAGAATCCAAAACATTCCTGCCCGCCCTGTTCTGCTCGCCGACTATGGAGTTGGGCGTCGACATCTCGGCCCTGAACGCGGTTTATCTCCGCAACGTGCCTCCCACGCCGGCGAATTACACGCAAAGGGCCGGCCGCGCCGGCCGTTCCGGACAAGCCGCCTCCATCATCACCTATTGCGCCGCCCAATCGCCGCACGACCAATATTTCTTTAATCGCCGCAACGAAATGGTGGTTGGCGTTGTCCGACCGCCGGCGCTCGACATCACCAATGAAGAACTGGTGCGCTCGCATCTGCACGCCGTATGGTTGGCGGAAGCGAAACTCGCGCTATCCCCCGATATTCCCGAAATTCTAGAGCTGAATCAGCCCGGTTACCCGCTGAAGCAGGTTGTCGTCGACATCATCAGCAATCCTGGACTTGCGGCTAAGGCACATGCGCCGATGCAACACGTCCTGAACCAGATCCTGGCGTCAATTGATGGAAAGACGCCGGCCTGGATGAGCGACCGCGACAACTTCATTCGCGAAGTCGCGGCAAACGCGCCCCAACAATTTGACCGCGCCTTCGATCGTTGGCGCGAACTTTACAATTCCGCCCGCGCCCAATTGACGACCGCCAACGCCCAATCCGAAATCACGGGCCTGTCTGGCGCTGATCGCCAAAAGATCAAGGCTGCGCAAATGCAGGCCAGCGATCAGATCGCCATCCTGGAGCAGGGCAAAGCCTCCAACGGCTCGGATTTCTATTCCTATCGCTACCTGGCGACGGAAGGCTTTCTTCCAGGCTACAATTTCCCGAGACTTCCGCTCTATGCCTTCATCCCCGGCGAGGGAAAATCCGGGTCCTTTCTGCAACGGGCCCGTTTCCTCGCGATTTCCGAGTTTGGACCGCGCAGCCTCATCTATCACGAAGGCCGCGCCTATCGCGTCATGAAGGCGAAACTACCGCCCGAAATCCGGACGGGAGACGGTTCCGAACTTGCGACAAAAGACATCTACATTTGTTCGAACTGCGGCGCCTGCCACGAAGGCGAAGTCGAGCGGTGCCACGCATGCAACAATCCAATGGCCGGAGAAATCCCGGTCAAGCGCACCCTTCGCATCGATAATGTCGAGGCCGCGCCGGCAGAGCGGATCACTGCGAACGACGAAGAGCGGGTTCGCCAAGGGTTCGACATCCAGACCGTCTTCTCTTGGCCCAAGCGAAATGGCCAGATTCAAATCACTCAAGCCGAATGCCGTTGCGGCGAGACTTCGCCTCTCGTCCTCCAATACGGCAATAGCGCAGAGATCAGCCGTATCAACAAGGGCCTCAAGCGCCGTGCGAACCAGACTGTGTTCGGCTTCAATATCGACCCCCGGACGGGCTACTGGGCCAAATCTGAAGAGGAGGATCCCGACGTCGACGTGCCGCCGGACGTCGTACTGCCGGTTCGAATCGTGCCGATAGTTCGCGATCGCAAGAACGCGCTTCTGCTTCGTTTCCGGGATCCGCAAATCTATGCGCCATCAACGATCGCCACAGTCCAACATGCATTGATGCGCGGCATCGAGGTCGTCCACCAGCTTGAAGAGGGCGAAGTCCTCGGCGAGCCCTTGCCCGGGCGCGACAACCGGCGGTCTATCCTCGCTTACGAAGCGACCGAAGGGGGCGCTGGCGTCCTCAACCATCTCGTTGAAGACCCCGATGCGCTCGGCAAGGTCGCGCGAGAAGCCCTGACCCTGATGCATTTCGAAAATGTCGACGCGGCGATCGCCGCAGGGGACGCCAATCTCCTGACCGATCACAAGGACGAAGCCTGCGTGCGAGGCTGTTATCGCTGCCTGCTATCCTACTTCAATCAGCCCGACCATGAATTGATCGATCGAACCAGCGTGGAAGCCAAACAAATGCTCGTCGACCTCTCCCGAGGCCGGGTGGCGCCGTCGAAGTCGTCAGCACGCCGTGAGTTGGTCGACAATTGGATTGCGGCCTTCAAGGGCGCGGAAATTCCAGAACCCGACGCGGAACCGATCGTACTGGGCGACCAGTCGATCGATTTTGCATGGCGCAAAAATCGCGTCGCCGCCTCAAAGAAACCCTTGAGCGAAGCCGCGCGAGAAAGCGCCGATAGCAAGGGCTGGACGGTTTTTGAACTGCCGGAAAACGTCTCCCAAGGCGTTCCAAGCGAAATGATTTCGATGTTGACGGAATAATCGAATGACCGTGAATTTTACGCCTGGCGATCTCGTTCGCGCCCGCGGCCGTGAATGGGTCGCGCTTCCATCGCCGAGAGAGGGCGTTCTCGCCCTGCGACCTCTTTCGGGAAGCGAGAACGACACCGTCATCCTCGATCCCGACCTCGAGCTAATCCCCGTCGCCGCTGCCCGATTCGACCTTCCTGCCGACGCGGTTCCAACTGTCCAGGCGAAAGCCGCGTTGCTGGCCGACGCAATGCGGCTGACTTTGCGCAGAGGCGCTGGCCCCTTCCGCTCGGCCGCCCAACTGACGTTCGAGCCGCGGATTTACCAGCTGGTCCCGCTGCTGATGGCCCTGCGCCTCCAAACACCGCGCATCCTCATTGCGGATGACGTCGGCGTCGGCAAGACCATCGAAGCCGGCCTGATCTTGCGCGAACTGATGGATCGCGGCGAACTGGACGCATTTTCCGTGCTGTGTCCGCCGCATCTCGTCGAACAATGGGTAATCGAGCTTAAATCCCGATTCGGAATCGAAGCCGTCGCAGTCACTTCCGGAACAGCCGCAAGATTGGAGCGCGGCCTGCCAATCGCTCAAACCCTGTTCGATGCCTATCCGTTCACCGTCGTCAGTCTCGACTACATCAAGGCGGACAAAAGACGCGAAGGATTTGCTCGCGCCTGTCCGGATCTCGTCGTGGTCGACGAAGCCCATGCCTGCGTCGGCACGCATCAAGGCAAACAGCAGCGCTTCGAGCTTCTCTCCGGCCTCGCCGCCAATCCCGAACGGCGCATGATCATGCTGACTGCGACGCCGCATTCCGGCGACGAGGACGCATTCGCCAGGCTTCTGTCCCTGATCGACCCATCTTTCGCGTCGATGAATTTCGACGACCTCAAGTTTCGAGAGCGCCTGGCGCGCCATTTTGTGCAACGACGCCGAATTGACATCACATCCGGGGAATGGGGTGAAAATCGCGCCTTCCCCGAACACAGGACGACGGATTCCGCCTATCGCCTTTCGCAAGACCATCTGGCGTTCCAGGAAGCGGTCATCGACTATTGCCTCGGCGTCGTTTCGCGCGCCGGCGCCAATCAGCGTGACCGCCGTCTCGCCTTTTGGGGAACGCTCGCCCTGATGCGTTGCGTTGGTTCGTCGCCGGCGGCCGCGCTCAGCGCACTCCGCAACCGCGCCGCCAATGAAAGCGAGCGTCTCGAAACCCAGATCTACGACGAGGACGGCGACGACGAGGACGCGGTCGATCTCGAGCCAAGTGCGAACTTCGAACTCGATCCGGCGCTTCACGCTCTGATCAGCCACGCAGAGGGGCTGATCCAACGCCCCGACCCCAAGCTGAAGGCGCTTGTCGACGCCTTGGCGCCCCTGATCAAGGCCGGCGCCAATCCAGTCGTTTTCTGCCGCTACCTTGCGACCGCTGATTACGTTCGCGATGGACTGCGCAAGGCCTTTCCCAAGCTCACCATCGAGGCGGTGACCGGCGTCCTGACCCCGGACGAACGCCGCGATCGGGTCGCCGACATGGCGCCGGCCGAGGATGGACCGGAAAGCCGGCGGATCCTTGTCGCGACCGACTGCCTGTCGGAAGGCATCAACCTCCAATTGCTGTTCGAAACGGTCGTTCATTACGACCTATCCTGGAACCCGACCCGCCATCAACAAAGAGAGGGGCGCGTCGACCGTTTCGGCCAGCCGGCGGAAATCGTCCGGTCGATCATGATGTTCTCGCCGGACAGCGCCATCGACGGCGCCGTGCTCGAGGTCATTCTCAACAAAGCAAAGAAAATCCGCGAGGCCACAGGCATCACGGTTCCGCTCCCCGAAAATCGCGGCCCCCTCACAGACGCCCTGATGGCTGCTGTGCTGTTACGCCGAGGCGGAACGAAACAACTTGCCTTCGATCTGCGCCTCGAAGACGGAACCAAGGCCATGGAGGCGCGGTGGCGCGACGTCGCCGAAAACGAGAAGAAATCTCGCGCCCGTTTCGCTCAAAATGCGATGAAGCCGCAGGAAGTCGCGCCGGAATGGGAGAAGGCCGAGACGCTGCTCGGCTCGCCAGCCGACGCCAAAATCTTCGTCGAGCGCGCCATGTCGCGGTTCGGCGTCCCGCTTGAACAGCGAAAATCCGTCCTTCTCGCTCACGTCAACGCCCTTGAAGCCAGTCTGCGGGAACGCCTGGCCCAGCGTGACCTGACGGGCTCCGTACGCCTCGCTCTGGCGGAGCCGGCGCCGTCCGGAACTTCGCTTCTGACCCGCACCCATCCCTTGACGGCCACCCTGGCAGAAGCCCTCGTCGAAGCGTCGCTCGACCCCGAAACGCTGTCTAATCTCGGCATCGGCCGCGTCGGCGCATGGCCAACGACAGCGGTAGAGCAGATAACGCACATCGCCCTGCTCCGACTGCGTTTCAAATTGACTGTCCATGCTCGCAAGGAGCGCTTGCTCCTGGCCGAGGAAGCCGCGCTCGTCGCCCTTCGGGGCGGCAAGATCGCCGCTGTGGGCGAAGCCGCTCGCGAACTCCTCAACGCGCCCGCTACCGCCGATTTGGCGACGAGCGCAAGGGATCGGTACATCGCCAAAGCGAAGGAGGAGCTTCCCTCCGTCATCGAAGGGCCGCTCGCCGAATTCGTCCGCTCGCGCGCCCAGGATCTCATGCAGGACCATGCGCGCCTCAGGGCCGCCGCCGGCGGGGCTTCTCGCGTCACGGTCGAAGCCGTCCTGCCGCCCGACGTCATCGGGCTGTTCGTCTTGATGCCGAGCGAGGCCTGAGCCATGGCGCGCAAGACCGTAGTCGACATGTCGGCGTGGCCGTCGCTCCTCCTCGAAGGCAATCTCATCGCGCCTGCCATGGTCGCCGCCATCGACCGCCGCGAAGCCTCGGAACAAAGCGAGGCGGATTATGGCGTCCGCAAGGGCCTGACCATTCGCGAGGAAGTCTCGACGGCTTTTCGCGTCGGCCAATCCCATTTCGACGCCTTCGCCAAAATCGATCACGCTTCCGTCGAAGCCACGCGGCGTTTTGTCCGGGATTTTTTGCGGGAGACGTTCGGCTTCGCTGATCTCGCAACCGCAAGCGGCCCGATCGCCTTTATCGCAGGCGGGCGCGTCCCCATTGTCGTCGTCCCCCCGGATGAGGAAAAACTCGACCGCCGCAGCCCGACCCTGTCGGCGGATAAATCGCGCTCGCCGGCCTTTGCGCTGCAGGATTATCTCAACGATCGCGACGACGCCCTTTGGGGCCTGGTGACGAACGGCGCCTCCCTGCGCCTCATGCGACACAACGCATCCTTGACGCGCCCGGCCTATGTCGAAGCCGACCTCGCGCAGATTTTCACCAATGAGGACGCTGCCTCTTTCGCCGCCCTGTGGCTGATGGTCCATCGCAGCCGTTTTGGCGTCGCCGGCGCTTCGGCGGCCGATTGCGCCCTGGAACGCTGGCGCGACGCCGGCGCCCGCGAGGGCGAAGCGGCCCGCGACCGCCTCGCCGATCAGGTTCGGGAAGCACTCGAAATCCTGGGTTCTGGCTTCCTCGAAGCCAATCCGGATCTCGCGTCAAAGCTGAAATCCGGCGAACTCAACCTGACCGAATGGTTCAACGAGCTGCTTCGCCTGGTTTATCGCCTGATCTTCCTCATGGTGGCCGAGGATCGAAACCTCCTCCATCCGGAAAAGGCCAAGCCGGAAGCGCGCAAGCTTTACGCCGAAGGCTATGGCCTCGCCGCGCTTCGCACCCAGTGTTTTCGAGCCGCGACCTGGGACCGGCACCACGACCGCTATGAAGGGATGAAGGTCGTCTTCCGCGCCTTGACCCATGGTCAGGACGCGCTCGCTCTTCCAGCTCTTGGCGGTCTTTTCAGGGAAGACAAATTACCGCACCTCGAAACCGCGCGCCTGCGCAACAAGGCCTTCATGGCGGCGCTCTACCGCCTGTCGTGGCTTTCCGAGAAAACCGGCATGGTTCCGGTCAACTGGCGTGCGATGAAAACCGAGGAACTGGGGTCGGTCTATGAATCCCTCCTCGAACTCCAGCCGCAACTCGCCGATGACGGCAAGACGCTCGTCTTCGCCTCCGAAACCGCCGAGAAAAAAGGCAACCAGCGCAAGACGACAGGTTCCTATTATACGCCCGACAGTCTGGTTCACGCGCTGCTCGACACCGCGCTCGATCCGGTCCTCGACAAGATCGAAGCCGAGGCCGCCGACCCGGCCAAGGCTCTACTGAAACTCTCGGTCATCGACCCGGCCTGCGGCTCCGGTCATTTCCTGCTCGGGGCGGCCAGCCGCATCGCTGCGCGCCTGGCCCGAATTCGGGCCGAGGGCACGCCCGCGCGCGCCGATTTCCGCCATGCTTTGCGCGACGTCGCCCGAAACTGCGTCTATGGCGTCGACCGCAATCCGATGGCGGTCGAACTGACCAAGGTCGCGCTTTGGATCGAGACGGTGGACCCCGGCCTGCCTCTAGGATTTTTCGACGCACAGATCCGCTGTGGCGACGCGCTGCTCGGCGTTTTCGACCTCAAGGTCCTGCAGGAGGGAATCCCCGACGCCGCCTACAAGCCGCTAGCCGGCGACGACAAGGACACCGCGAAATATTACCTGCAGGCCAACCGCGCCGCGAAATCAGGCCAAGGCGGCTTCGATTTCGGCGCGGGCCACGCCGCCATGCCAGAAATCCAGCCCTTGGCCCTGGATTTCTCGGCTTTTCACGACCTGCCCGAGAATAGTGTCGAGCAGATCAGCGCCAAGGCCGCGCGCTTCAAGGACCTGCGCAAACAGCCGAATTTTGTCCGCGCCAGAGCCGCGGCGGACCTCTACGTCGCGGCTTTCCTGTTGCCGAAAACCGGGGGCGCGCCATCTGGGGCCATGGAGCGCACCGTACCCACGACCGAAGAGCACTGGATGGCGCTCAATCAGGGCAAAATCCCGAACGCGATGTTGGAGGCGCCCAAAGCGGCACGCCGTGCTCGCGCCTTCCACTGGCCGCTGGAATTCCCGGATGTGATGCATCGAGGCGGGTTTGACGTGGTGCTAGGCAATCCGCCATGGGAAAGGGTCAAGCTTCAGGAAGAAGAATATTTTGCACTCCGCGACCACGATATTGCCACTGCGAAGAACGCGGCAGCCCGCAAGAAGCTCATCACAGAATTGGCGAATACGAATCCCCAGCTCTTGCGAGATTGGTACGAAGCGCTGCATGCGGCCGCGGCCGAAAGCAACTTTATGCGCGAATCTGGTCGCTTTCCCCTTGGTGGCGTGGGCGATGTAAACACCTATGCTGTGTTTGCGGATCTAGCTTGGCAACTTGTGCAACCGTCGGGGCGCGCAGGCTTAATCATCCCGAATGGGTTGGTTGTGGGCTTCACCTACAGGGAGTTTCTGCGGCGGCTTCTTTCGCAGAAATCGTTGATCTCATTCTATGGCTTCGAGAACGAAGACAAGATTTTCAAGGACGTCCATAACGAGACCAAGTTCGGTTTACTCACAATCGGTGGCAAGGACGTTAACTGGAATGAGCCGTGGTTCACGGCTCATATCCGCCAACCGGGTGAAATTGCAGATCCAGAAAAGCGCTACGCGTTAACGATTGAACAAATCAAGGCAATCAACCCGAATACGCTGAACCTTCCCGCATTCCGATGGACTGAGGATGCCAAAGTTACTGCATCCATTCATGCAGCGGCACCAATCTTAATCAATAAAAAAGACAATTCCGTAGCGTTGAACCCTTGGAAAGTGTCCATGATTACACTCTTCCATATGTCAGGGGACTCAGAAAAATTTCTCGATCACAATGATATTTCCGATCTGATCACTGAACGCCAAGAGGCTGTGGCGATTTTGAGCGATGGCCGGGAGGTATATCCCCTCTATGAAGGTAAGATGTTCTGGCATTTTGACCATCGATACGGGACGTATGAAAACCAGACTGAAAAGCAGGCCAACAAGGGAGTATTGCCGCGCGTGATCTACGCCCAGCACTCTGACCCCTGCTATAGGGTTCAACCACGCTACTGGATAGATGCGAACCTCACAGAATCGGCGTTGGCCGACGAAGCGACGCGTGAATGGTTCTATTCTTGGCGGGATGTAGGCCCCTCGGAACGAACGCTCGTTGGCACTATACTGCCAAAGACAGCAGCAGGGGATAAGGCGCCAATCCTTGTCAGCGAGCTAGAACCGGTTCTTTTCTCGGCGCTAGCAGGAATGCTGGGATCGCTCGTCGTGGATTATGCAATCCGACAACGAGCGACGAATATCAAATTTTTCGTTCGTAAGCGGTACGGCGCTCCCACCTCGTATTCGGCGGGGCTATCGGCGATCCTCGACTGACGTGAAAGCGATGCGGGGAGCGTTAATTCCATGCTTCATTCCAGGCATGATGC
>JAJXZC010000515.1 GCA_021780275.1 Pseudomonadota bacterium | reverse complement strand
CGCATCTTGCTCCAGAACGAGGAGGCGTCGATCAGTTGCACCTTGCCCTTTCGCGCCGCCGGCTTGCGGTTCGAGACGATCCAGACGTAGGTGGAGATGCCGGTGTTGTAGAACATGTCGGTCGGCAGGCCGATGATGGCCTCGACGAGGTCGTTCTCCAGCACGTAGCGCCGGATTTCGCTTTCGCCCGATCCCGCGCCGCCGGTGAACAGCGGCGAGCCGTTGAGCACGATGCCGAAGCGGCTGCCGCCGTCCGTCGCCGGCCGCATCTTCGAGAGCAGGTGCAACAGGAACAGCATCGAGCCGTCCGAGACGCGCGGCAGGCCCGGCCCGAAGCGGCCATTGAAGCCCTGGGCCTCTTGCTCCTTGCGGACCTCTTTCTCGACCTTTTTCCACTCGACGCCGAACGGCGGATTGGACAGCATGTAGTCGAATTTCTGCCCGCCATGGCCGTCTTCGGACAGCGTATTGCCGAACGCGATATTGCCCACGTCCTGCCCCTTGATGAGCATGTCCGCCTTGCAGATGGCGTAGGACTCGGGGTTCAACTCCTGTCCGAACATGGTGAGCCGCGCGCGCGGGTTCATGGCCGTCAAATGCTCTTCGGCGATGGACAACATGCCGCCGGTGCCGGCGGTCGGGTCGTAGATCGTGCGCACAATTCCCGGCGCGGACAGCGCGGCGCTATCCTCGGCGAAGATCAGGTTGACCATGAGGCGAATGACCTCGCGCGGCGTGAAGTGCTCGCCGGCGGTCTCGTTCGACAATTCCGCGAACTTACGGATCAGTTCCTCGAAGACCAGACCCATCTTGGTGTTATCGACGGCGGACGGATGCAGGTCGATGACCGCGAATTTCTCCGTGACCATGTAGAGGAGCTTGTTCGTGGCGAGCTTCTCGATTTGCGAGGCGAAATCGAAGCGGTCGAAAATGTCGCGGACGCGGGGCGAAAAGCCCTGGACGTAGGAGAACAGGTTCTCCCGGATATGGTCCTGGTCGCCCATCAGCTTGCGCATGTCGAGCGGCGAGGTGTTGAAGAAGCCCTGCTTCGCCTTGCGCAGGAGGAACGGCTCGGGGTTGAGCCCCGCCTTCGTCCGCTCCGCGAACTCCGCCAGGACCTCGGCCTTGGTCGGCTCCAGCACGCAATCGAGCCGGCGCAGAACCGTGAAAGGCAGGATGACCTTGCCGTAATCCGATTGCTTGTAGTCGCCCCGCAAGAGGTCGGCGACCGACCAGATGAAGGCGGACAGGCTTTGCTCGTTCATGTTCCCCCAGGGCGTCGCCGACCGCGACTCGCGTTATTTTTCGCCGGGGCGACTTTATCGACACGGGCTCAAGGGACAAGGGGAGAAAGGATCGCAGCCGATAAGGGCTTTTCGCGCCTCGTTGCCGCGCGTGCAAGCTGGCAGGCAATTGCCGGTCATTCCCCAACTTGCGCCGCCGAGCGTCCTTGTGGCGGATTTATCGCCCGGTGCATTTTGGGTGTGCCCCACGGAAACCATAGTCGGGCTGGTTCAATATATGCCTCTTGGCAAATCAAAATGCACTCTTAAATGGAGACCATCTAAAACGAACCATGAGGCACGTTTCAAAGCCGCCCGAGTTTATCTCCGCGCCAGCACCGACGGGCAAGACGCCAATCGCGCGCGCGAACAGATCGAAGCCTTCGCCGCCGAGCGCGGCCTGAACATCGTCGGGACGTACATCGAGAATGAGAGCGGCGCGAAACTGGCGCGCCCCGAACTGTTCCGCCTCATCGGCGACAGCAAGCCGGGCGACATTCTGTTGATCGAACAGGTTGACCGCCTGTCGCGTCTCACGGCGGCCGATTGGCTCAAGCTAAGGGCGGAACTCGACGGCAAGCAGATTCGCGTCGTCGCGCTCGACCTGCCGACCTCGTGGGCGCTCACGGCCGGCGACGAGTTCACGAAGCGCATGTTCGCCGCCGTGAATGGTATGATGCTCGACGTGCTGGCTGCCGTCGCGCGCAAGGACTACGAAGACCGTCGCCGTCGACAGGCGCAAGGACAAGCCAAGGCTAAGGCCGAGGGTCGATACCGGGGCCGGCCCGCCGATACGAAGCGCAACGCAGGGATCACCGAAATGCTCGACAAGAAAATGTCTTGGAGCGCGATCCAGGACGTGACCGGCTGCTCGCGCGCGACCATCGCGAAGATCGCAAAGCGGGCGAGGGTCGCGTAGCCTTACGCGCCGGAGTAGCCGAGGGCAGCGAGCGTCGAGAGCGCGAGGGCATGGCGAAGGAACTCGGGATCGGCGTCGCCAGCGTCTATCGTGTGTTGGCGCAGGCGGCGAAGGTGCCGATTGAATAAGGCAGAGCGTCAGGGAACGCCGGGTTACCACGACGTTCCGGTATCTGACGCTACGAGGCAGCATGGGGACCGGACAATCGTTTCCCCTCGCGCCAGCGTCTGCGAATAAATGCTGCCGCACCTGGGGCAACGTTTGCTGACGCTTCGCGTATGAAAGCCGCGTGGCGTTTGATTGGAGATTTTTGGCCACGGCACGTCTCCAAAAAGCGAAAAGCCCTGTTCTGATCCCTTTGTTTCCAGGCCTTCGCAACCCGTAGCCTCAAGGCTCTCGAAGCCGTTGTCATCTTGCAGAGGGACTTCGCTCTCGCCCTCAAAATCGCCGCTAGGGAAGATTTCGTTCGTATCGTCCTCGACCAGAAGAATGCACTTTCTAA
>JAJXZC010000193.1 GCA_021780275.1 Pseudomonadota bacterium | reverse complement strand
GAGTCCCGCCGCCCGGAAGGCGTCGCGCGTTTCGCCAAGGAGTTTCATCGCAGCGAGCGACTTTTCGCGCCGCTCGGCGAAACCCTCGATATGCATGACGTGGCCTGCATAGCATTGGAGCCCGCGAAGCTCGAGCCAATCCGAGGCATGAACCTGCTTCGCCAGCGCAAGAACAGGCTCGCCCGGCGCGATGCCTGTGCGATGAAGGCCCGGATCGAGATCGACGAGAACCTTGAGCTTCTTGCCCGCCGCCTTCGCGGCAAAGGCCAGCGCCTCAGCATTCTGCGGATTGTCGACCGCGACCATGAGATCGGAGATACGCGCATTAAGCGCCATCAGCCGCGCAATCGCGCCTTCGGTAACCACCGGTGACGTGATGAGCAGGCTTTCGATGCCGCCCTCGCCCATCGCCTCCGCCTCGCCAAGCTTGGCGCAGCATTGGCCGACGGCACCCGCGGCGATCTGCGCCTTCGCGATTGCAGTGCTCTTGTGCGTCTTCGCATGAGGGCGGAGCTTGATGCCGCTGCGCGCGCAATGCTCTGCCATGGCGGCCACATTGCGCTCGAAGGCGTCGAGATCGAGTACCAGCGCTGGTGTCTGAAGCTTCGCCCTCGAACCCGGCTTTCCAATCAGCGCTTCGTTGACGAAACGGCCCGCCATGCTGCTCTCCCCCGACCTTTGATGAGGCGCCATCCTAACGGCACCAGTCCAAACCGCAACTTGCCGGCAAAGTGCCTGCGACGGCACGCCCCATGACTTTGCGCGTCAGACTTCTATATGCGAATAATTGAACGGGATCAGTCAAAGGGTCAGCGGCGCCGTCCGCATGCAGACATGGCAGCACGGGTGAAGGAAGATTCAGGCGTAAAGGCGGGGGGCGCGGACAAGCACGCGCTGATCCTCGACGCCGCGCTCGACCTCTTCCGCAATTACGGCTTTCGCCGCACCTCGATGGAAGACATCGCGCGGGCCGCGAATGTCGCCAAGGGCACGCTCTATCTCTATTTCAAAAGCAAGGACGAGCTGTTCGAGGCGCTGGCGCGGCGGCTTGCGGAACTCATCGAGGCCAATCTGAAGGCTGCGACCGCCCGCGACCTCGACGCCGAGCCGAAGATCCTCGCCCTTTTCGACGCCAAGCTGGGCTTCCTCTATCGGTGGGTGCTTTCAAGCCCCCATGCGGCGGAACTCATCGATTCCAGGGCGCGGCTCCATGCCACGATCTTCGAATCGGTCGACCGGGACTTCCGGGCCGCCATAGCCAAGGTTCTCCGGGACGGCATCCGCCGGGGCGAACTGGACGCAAAATCGGCCGGATTCACCGTCGAAAGCGCCGCCGACACGCTGATCGCCGCCGCCTATGGGGCCGAAAGCGGGGCAAGGGACGAGGCGGAGTTTCATGACCGGCTCGCCCGGATCGTCCGGCTCGGCCTCCGGGGCCTCAGGAAATCAGCCTGACGCACACGTTAACCTTTGAAAACAAGAAGCTTTTGTGGCGCGCCTTGACTCCATGGAGGGGCGCCACTATCTCTTTGTCGGGCTGTTAGCACTCCTCGAGGGTGAGTGCTAACAATCCATAATCCCTAAAGTTTCCCGCGGAAACCGCGGTTCCGAAACAGGAGAAGACAGAGATGAAATTCCGTCCTCTGCATGACCGCGTTGTCGTCAAGCGCGTCGAGGAAGATACGAAGACCGCCGGCGGCATCATCATCCCCGAGACGGCCCAGGAAAAGCCCTCGCAGGGCGAGATTCTCGCCGTGGGCCCCGGCGCCCGTGGCGAAGACGGCAAGATCGTGGCGCTCGACGTCAAGGTCGGCGACCGGGTGATCTTCGGCAAGTGGTCCGGCACGGAAGTCAAGATTGACGGCCAGGATCTGCTGATCATGAAAGAGTCCGACATTCTCGGCATCGTCGAAGGCGCCAAGAAGAAGGCCTAAGGCTCGTGAAACCGGTGAACGGTTCGCGGGCATTTTTCATGTCCCGCATCCGAACCTGCACAGAATTCTAGAGGAACCAAAACATGGCTAAGGAAGTCAAATTCGGCCGTTCGGCCCGCGAGCGCATGCTCCGCGGCGTCGACATTCTCGCCGATGCGGTAAAGGTCACGCTCGGTCCGAAGGGCCGCAACGTCGTGATCGACAAGGCCTTCGGCGCTCCGCGCATCACGAAGGACGGCGTCACGGTCGCCAAGGAAATCGAACTTGAAGACAAGTTCGAGAACATGGGCGCCCAGATGGTGAAGGAAGTCGCTTCGAAGACGAACGACACGGCCGGCGACGGCACCACCACGGCGACGGTTCTGACGCAGGCGATCGTTCGCGAAGGCGCGAAGGCGGTTGCCGCCGGCCTCAACCCGATGGACCTGAAGCGCGGCATCGACCTCGCCGTTACCGTGGCGCGCGAAGACATTACGAAGCGTTCGAAGAAGGTGAAGTCGAACGACGAGATCGCCCAGGTCGGCACGATCTCGGCCAATGGCGAAGCTGAAATCGGCAAGATGATCGCTGAAGCGATGGCCAGGGTCGGCAACGAAGGCGTCATCACGGTTGAAGAAGCCAAGTCGCTCGACAGCGAGCTCGAAGTTGTCGAAGGCATGCAGTTCGACCGCGGCTACCTTTCGCCCTATTTCATCACCAACGCCGACAAGATGGTGACGGAACTGGACGAGCCGCTGATCCTTCTCCACGAGAAGAAGCTCACGAACCTTCAG
>JAJXZC010000052.1 GCA_021780275.1 Pseudomonadota bacterium | reverse complement strand
CCTCCACGGTGAAGCGGGCGCGCTCGCGCTCTCGGCCTCGCTCTGCCACATCCTGAAGGATCCGGGCGCGCAGGAATATGCCGCGAACCAGACGCGCGAAGAAGCACGCCACGTCGCAGGCTTCTCGAACTACATCAAGGCGCGCTGGGGCAAGCCCGTTCAGGTCGGCCCGGCGCTCGGCGACGTCCTCACCGAACTCGTCCTGTCGCCGCTGGTCTGGAAGAAGATCGTCGGTATGCAGATGCTCGTCGAAGGCCTTGCGATGGGCGCCTTCGCGACCTTCTACAAGAGCGGCCGCGACCCGCTGATGGTAAAGCTCATGCAGCTCACCATGACGGACGAGGCCTTCCACCACAAGTTCGGCAAGATCTGGGCGGACCGCACCATCCCGCACATCAATGCCGACGAGCGCAACCAGATCGAAGACTGGGCGTGGCATGTGTTCGAGGTGCTGCTCTACAACCTCGGCAGCCCCGAGCAGAAGAAGCACATCTACGCCGCTGTCGGCCTCGATTGGCAGTGGGTGCAGGGCGCCTTCATGGAAGCCCTCACGGACGTCAAGATCCGCGAGAGCATGCAGGAATCGACCAACATCTTCCGCGTCCTCATCAAGACGCTCCTCAAGGCGGGCATCATCACCAGCCGCACCGCCGGCAACTATGCCGCCTTCATCGACATGAAGGAGCTTTATGCCGAAGGCGACCGCATGATCGGCGACGACATCGCGGAAGAAGGCATCAAGTATCTCCTTCAGCTGAACGGCCAGGGCACCCGCTCCTATTCGCTCGACAACATGTCGGCAGCCGAATAAGCGGCGAAAGCCACCGGAAATCGAGGGGCGGCCCTGAAAAGGCCGCCCCTTTTTCGTTGCCCCGTCCCGGCAGGCAACCCGCGTCCAGAACGGGTGACGGGCGCGATTTTCCCTGTATCATGCCTCCCAACAGGAATTGGCCCGAAGAGGCCGACACCATCAAGACTCTGGGAGGAGTTCGTTCATGCCTTGGAATTTCGGGGACATTCTCGACGCCATTTCGCCGGTCCTGCCCCAGGACGCGCCGGCCTTCATCCATCAGGACCGCGTCATCACCTGGGGTGAAAGCACGAAGCGCACCAACAACCTCGCCCGCGCCCTCATCGAACGCGGCGCGAAGCCGGGCGATAAACTCGCCTTCTACATGCGCAACCGGCCCGAATACATGGAACTGCTCAATGCCTGCTTCAAGGCGCGGCTGACCCATGTGAACGTCAACTATCGCTACAAGGCCGACGAGGTTTTCTACATCTTCGACAATTCGGACGCGCAGACGGTCGTCTTCGGTTCCGAGTTCCGCGACATCATCGAGGAAATCAAACCGCGCCTCACCAAGGTCCAGACCTTCGTCGAAGTGAATGACGGCGGCGAAATCGCCTCCTTCGCCGAGCGCTACGAGACGCTGGCGAACACCGGCAGCGGCGAGAAACTCGACATCCAGCGTTCGCCCGACGATCTTCTCTTCATCTATACCGGCGGCACCACCGGCATGCCCAAGGGCGTGATGTGGCGGCACGACGATCTGCGCGAAGTCCAGCTCGCGGCGGGCCGCAAGCTCGGCCCCGTACCGGAGACGATGGAACAGCTCGTCGAAGCGCTGAAGCTGATGGGCCCGCAGGGCTGCCATCTGCCCGCTTGCCCTCTCATGCATGGCACGGGTCTTCTAAGCTCGCTCGGCGTCGTCATGGCGGGCGGCGCGCTGGTCACGCTCGAAAGCCCGTCGCTTGAAGCCGATGAACTCTGGGAAGCCGTCGACCGCAACAAGGTGCAGACGCTCGCCATCGTCGGCGATGCCTTCGCAAAGCCGATGCTGCGCGAGCTCGACGAGAAGCCGGGGAAATACAATCTCTCCAGCATCGTCTCGATCATTTCGTCGGGCGTCATGTGGTCGACCGAAGTGAAGCGCGGCCTTCTCAAGCACATTCCGCAGGCGATCATGACCGACAGCTTCGGCGCCTCGGAAGGCATCGGCTTCGGCGCGTCGATGATGACGAAGGACGGCGAAATCGGCACCGCGAAATTCCAGATCGGCGACCGCTGCAAGGTCTTCGACGAAAAGGAAGAGCCGGTCGAGCCGGGCAGCGGCAAGCCGGGCATCATCGCCATGGCGGCCCCCATCCCCGTCGGCTACTACAAGGACGAGAAGAAGACCGCCGAGACCTTCCGCACCATCAGGGGCGAGCGCTACTCGATCCCCGGCGACTGGTGCACGGTCGAGGCAGACGGCACGCTGACGCTGCTCGGCCGTGGCTCCGTCTGCATCAACACCGCAGGCGAGAAAGTCTATCCCGAAGAAGTCGAGGAAATACTGAAGACTCACCCCGCCGTCGAAGACGCGCTGGTCGTCGGCCTTCCCGATGAAAAATGGGGACAGGCCGTCACGGGCATCGTCAAGCTCGCGCATGGTCACTCGTTCGACGAAGCCGCGATCCGCGCCCATGTGCGCGAGAAGCTCGCGGGCTACAAGACGCCGAAACGCATTCTCCTCGGCACCACCATTCCCTTCCGCGCGCCGAATGGCAAGGCGGACTACAAGGGCGTGACGGCCTTCGCCAAGCACGAACTCGGCGTCGCGTGACAAATCGGGGAGAGCGGTGAAATGACCCAAGACGAATTCGCCGCTCTCCTCGCACGATTCTCCGCCGCAGCTACGGCGGGCGACGGCAAGGCATTCGCCGAA
>JAJXZC010000064.1 GCA_021780275.1 Pseudomonadota bacterium | reverse complement strand
TTGACGTCGAATTGGCGAGCTTTGGCGACGATGAAATACGCTTTTTCCGGCGAAATCGACAGGGTTGGGAGTTCGGCCATCGCATGCCTCGCAAGAATGCAAAAAGACAAGCCTTTATGAACGCCCGCAGGAAGTCGGAAGTTGAGCGAGATCAAGTGATCGGCAATTTGGCGATGCGGAGCGCATTCTGGACGAGGGAAAGCTGCAGGATGTGATAATTTTTGCGAGCGGAGGGCTGGACGAAGACGAACTTGCGAGGATGATGGCTGCGAATGCCCCGATCGACGGTTTCGGTGTCGGCACCAGCCTGACCACGTCCTCCGACGCGCCCGCGCTCGATTGCGCCTACAAGCTTCAGGAATATGCGGGCATAGCGCGACGCAAACGATCTGCCGGAAAGGCTACATGGCCCGGCCGCAAGCAAGTCTGGCGCAGCCTTGGAACCGACGGCCGCATGGCAGGTGATGTGCTCGCTCTCCAGGATGAATACCACGCCGGTGAACCGCTGCTGATGCCGGTTATGCGCCATGGCCGGCGCCTCGCTGCGTCTCCGATACTGGCCGATGCCCGGAAGTGGGCGGCGCAAGGCCTTTCCCGGTTGCCCGAATCGTCGCGCCGCCTGAGTGACGGGACAACTTTCCCGGTCATCATATCGCCCCGACTGATAGCTCTCGCGGAGGAAGTCGATCGTCGATGCGCGGCCTCGCCGTGACGGGAATGACCGGGGCTGCGGTCCACCGCGGAAGAAGCAGCCGTCCGGGCGGCAGGCGGGCCACTCTCGACCGACCAATCACAAGACCGAACCTTGATGTGTGTCAAAGGCTCGCTGCAGGGGATGGCTCAATTATCTGTTGTCGCCCACGGGGAAAGCACCACCATGTCCTATGCAACGCTGATGGTTTACGTCAATGTCGATCACGTCTCGAAAACGCTCGTCGGCGTCGCCGCAGGCCTCGCAGACAAATTCTCGGCAAATCTGATCGGGTTATCCGCTCTTGCGATCACGCCGCCATTTGTCGCGGAGGGAGTGGTAATCGCCGACAATGCGTCGGAATTCGATATTGCACAGATGAAGGCAAGATTGGCCGAGGCCGAAGCGAAGTTTCGCGCAGCCGCTGGAGCTGACCGTCGGGTTGAGTGGCGATCGGCGCTTGAGATCCCCACGGATACCCTGATTGGTGAAGCGCGATGCGCCGATCTGATCGTGCTGGAAAAAGGTGGCCGTTCGATAGACTTCTATAGCGCCGTCGATGGCGGGACGGCAATTCTGGGAGCGGGTCGTCCGTTCCTGGTAGTGCCGGGGTCGGTGAAATCGCTCGCCGCGGACCATGTGGTGGTCGGATGGAAGGATACGCGCGAGGCACGGCGGGCGGTTCAGGACGCGTTGCCGTTCCTGCATGAGGCGAAGCGCGTAACGGTCATCGAAATCTGCGAGAATGATCGAAAGGATGCCGCGCGTCATGGTGTCGATGATGTTGTGCTCTACCTGGCGCGGCACCGGATCAAGGCCGAAGGTCGGGTCGAAACGCAGTTGCTGGGACCAGGTGCCGATCAGATCATCGGGTTCGCCGAGGACGAGGAAGCTGATCTGCTAGTGACCGGGGCGTACGGACACAGCCGGCTCAATGAATGGATCTTCGGCGGAATGACTCGCGATCTCCTGGCGTCCAGCCCGATCTGCTGCCTGATGTCTCATTGACGGCGCTGGTCAAAGGCAATGCCGTCCGAAGCAGGAGAGAAATTAATGGCGCCCTTTGCCGGGTTTTCGATGTGCCTGGCTTGAGGTTTCGATGGCGGGCGTCGGCCCCTGAGCGTGTCGGCTTTTAACTCTGCAGATCACATCACATTGCCATCTCCGGCTCAGCCGGGCGTTCTCGCTTCGTCTCCGGAATCTCGGTCATCGTCGCTTCGGTGAGCAGCAGCACGCTGGCGACCGAGACCGCGTTCTCCAGGGCGGTACGAACCACCTTTGCGGGATCGATGATGCCGGCCTCGACCAGGTCGACATATTCCTTGCGCGCGGCGTCGAAGCCGAAATTGCCCTGGCCGCTCATCATCCGCGCCACCACGACACCGCCGTCGACGGCCGAGTTCTCCGCGATCTGACGCGCCGGTGCTTCGAGCGCCCGTTTCAGGATCTGAACGCCGGTCCTCTCGTCGCCTTCGCAGGCAGCTTCCTCCCGGGCGACCGCGTCAATGCATTTCAAAAGCGCCAGACCGCCGCCCGGCACGATTCCTTCGGCCACCGCGGCTTTGGTGGAACTGATGGCGTCGTCGAGCGCTTCCTTTTTCGCCTTCATCTCGGCCTCGGTGGGGGCGCCGACGCGGATTACGGCAACGCCGCCGGACAGTTTGGCGAGCCGCTCTTCGACCTTTTCCCTGTCATAATCGCTGGTGGTTTTTTCGATTTCGCGCCGGATTTGCGCAATCCGGCCATCGATACGAGTGCGGTCACCGCCGCTGCCGATCAGCGTGGTGTTTTCCTTGTCCGCGACCACCCGCGCGGCGCGCCCGAGTTGTTGCAGCGTCACGCTCTCGAGCTTCAACCCGAGTTCTTCCGAAATCACCTGCGCCCCGGTCAATATCGCGATGTCTTCCAGCACCGCCTTGCGCCGATCGCCAAAGCCCGGCGCCTTGACCGCGCAACCCTTGAGAACTCCGCGGAGCTGGTTGACGATCAAGGTCGCAAGCGCCTCGCCCTCGACATCCTCGGC
>JAJXZC010000274.1 GCA_021780275.1 Pseudomonadota bacterium | reverse complement strand
ATAGCCATCGCCTTGTGCGCTGGGCGGGCACGGCGGGCTGCCAGAACGAGATGGTCGATGTTCTCTTCCGCCGTTATTTCACCGATGGCGAAGATGTCGGCAGCCATGCGGTGCTGATCGATGCGGCCAATGAAGTCGGCATGGACACGGATATCGTGGAGGACCTGCTGAAGCGCGGCGCAGACCGTGAGCTCATTCAGCGTGAGGAAGTGCTGGCGCGCGAGATGGGCATTCAGGGCGTGCCAAGTTTCGTCATCAACGAGCAATGGGTGATCGTCGGCGCGCAGGAGGCCTCTGCTCTCGTCCGTATGTTCAACAAGCTGCTTGCCAAGGAAGCTGAAGCGGCGGCAAGTGCGGCGCAGTAGTCAGGCGGCTTTTTCTGCCGCCGACATATCTGCCAGCACTTTCATCAGACGATAGGTGCCGGCGAGGCGTTCGGCGGGCGTGTCCCAGTCGCGCTGGAAGAAGAGCTTGTGATCCGGGCGCAATTTCGCGCGGCCACGTTCGTCGTTGATGAGTTCGACGAGGCCTGCGGGGTTCGGGAAGGTATTGCCGCGCAGCGTGATGACGACACCCTTGGGGCCCGCTTCGATCTTTTCGACATTGGCCGTGCGGCACATGCTCTTGATCTCGACGATCTTGAGCAGGAATTCGACTTCCTCCGGCAGCTTGCCGAAGCGGTCGATGAGTTCCGATGCGAAGCCGTCGATCTCGGTGCGGGTTTCGACATCCGACAGGCGGCGATAGAGCGCCATGCGGGCGTCGAGGTCGGGGACGAAGTTTTCCGGGATGAGGACCGGCGTGCCGACGTTGATCTGTGGCGACCACTGGCCTTCCTCGTCCTCGCCGACGCCACCACCGCGAAGCGCGGCGACGGCTTCTTCCAGCATGTCCTGATAGAGCTCGAAGCCGACTTCCTTGATGTGGCCCGATTGTTCGTCGCCAAGGAGATTGCCAGCGCCGCGAATGTCGAGGTCGTGGCTGGCAAGGGTGAAGCCGGCGCCCAATGCATCAAGCGACTGAAGAACCTGCAGACGTTTTTCGGCAGCGGGTGTCAACACGCGTTTCGGCGGGACAGTGAAATAGGCGTAAGCGCGCGCCTTGGAGCGCCCGACGCGGCCACGCAGCTGATAGAGCTGCGAGAGGCCGAACATATCGGCGCGATGGATGATGAGCGTATTGGCGGTCGGAATGTCGAGGCCGGATTCCACGATGGTCGTTGAGATCAGTACGTCGTATTTGCCGTCGTAGAAGGCGGTCATCTTGTCTTCGATTTCGCCTGGCGCCATCTGGCCATGAGCCGTGACGGTCTTGAGTTCTGGCATATAGGTTGAGAAGAACTCATTGGCGTCAATGAGATCGGAAATGCGCGGCACGACGTAGAAGCTCTGGCCTCCGCGGTAGTGTTCGCGCAGCAGGGCCTCGCGCAGGACGACAGGGTCATAGGGCGAGACATAGGTGCGAACGGCAAGACGGTCGACGGGCGGCGTGGCGATGATCGAGAGTTCGCGGACGCCCGAAAGCGCAAGCTGCAAGGTGCGCGGGATCGGCGTGGCGCTCAGCGTCAGGACATGAACTTCAGCGCGCATCTGCTTCAGGCGTTCCTTATGGGCGACGCCGAAGTGCTGCTCTTCGTCGACGATCATGAGGCCGAGATTGTGGAACTTGATCGCTTTGCCCAGCAGTGCATGCGTACCAATGACGATGTCGATGTCGCCACTGGCGATGCCCGCCTTGGCTTCGGCGAGTTCCTTGCCCGGCACCAGTCTCGACATTTGCCTGACCTTGAGCGGCAGTCCCTGAAAGCGCGTGACGAAGGTCTTATAGTGCTGGCGCGCGAGCAAGGTGGTCGGAACGATGACGGCGACCTGATAGCCAGCCATGGCCGCGACGAAGGCGGAACGCAAGGCAACTTCTGTCTTGCCGAAGCCGACGTCGCCGCAGATGAGGCGGTCCATGGGACGGCCTTTGGCGAGGTCTTCCATGACGGAGAGGATTGCCTGTTCCTGATCTTCGGTTTCAGTGAAGGGGAAGCGCGCGCAGAATTCGTCATAGAGACCGGCGGTTGGCTCCATGATGGGGGCTTTTTTCAGCTCACGGGCGGCTGCGATCTTGATGAGTTCGCCTGCCATTTCGCGAATGCGGCTCTTGAGACGTGCCTTGCGCGCTTGCCAGCCGGTACCGCCGAGCTTGTCGAGCTGGGCGCTCGCCTCGTCAGAGCCGTAGCGCGACAGGAGTTCAATATTTTCGACGGGCAGATAGAGTTTGTCGCCGCCATGATAGATGAGCAGCAGACAATCATGCGGCGCACCCATGACGTCGATCGTCTGGAGGCCGTCGAAACGGCCGATACCGTGATCGACATGGACGACGAGATCTCCGGGCGAGAGACTTGCCGCCTCCGTCAGGAAGTTCGCGGCGCGCTTCTGGCGGCGTTGGCGTACGAGGCGGTCTCCGAGAACGTCCTGCTCGCTGATGAGCGCAAGGTCGTCTGTTTCGATACCTGCTTCCAGGCCGAGAACGATTAGTGAAACTGTCGCTCGGTTAACAGCGTTAACATCCGACCAGCTTTCGGCGAGCGCGATGTTCTTGATGTTGTGGTCGGCAAGCACATTCTGCAGGCGGTCGCGCGCACCTTCCGACCAGCTCGCGATGACAATGCGCTTGTTGGCGCGACGAAGGCCTGCAATGTGCCCGCCGAGGACTTCGAAAATA
>JAJXZC010000537.1 GCA_021780275.1 Pseudomonadota bacterium | reverse complement strand
GCGAACCTGTTACGACCACATCGCAGGAAGGCTCGGCGTCGCCATCGCCGACGCACTCAGAGCGCAGCGCCGCATCGTCCTCACTGAGGAGGGTGGCGAGGTAACGAGTCGAGGCGCCCGCTTTCTCGGCGAGTTCGGCATTGATCTTGCGACGATCAAACGGCGCCGCCGCATCTATTGCCGCCCCTGCCTCGATTGGAGCGAGCGGCGCCCACACCTCGCGGGGTCGCTCGGCGCAGCCCTCGCCACGCGCTGTTTCGAGCTAGGTTGGATCGAACGTCTACGCGACAGTCGCGCCGTTGCCATTTCGGCAGCTGGAGAGCGCGCCTTCGCCGAGACATTCGGCATTGCGCCGATATGATCCTGATCCGCGTCGAGACGCCACGACCGAGAGCGAAAACCGTGACACATGACTGCATCACACTCACCTTGATCGGCGGACCGAACGCGTTGCTGGAAATCGGTGGACTGGGGCTGTTGACCGATCCCACCTTCGATCCGCCCCGTTCCTGCGAGGCGAGCGGCATCGTAGTCACGAAGCAACCGGCCTGCGCGGGCGGCGGAAGCAATCGGCGCCATCGACGCCGTGCTGCGGAGCCATGACCAGCATTTCGACAATCTAGACAACGCGGGCCGCGCGCTTCCGCCACGGCCGACCGAGTCTTGGCAACAATGGCGGCCGCGGCCCGGCTTGGTGGACGGGCCGAGGGCCTCGATCCGCGGCGCAGCGTCGGCCTTTCGATGCCCTTGGCCGCACGCTGCGCGTGACCGGAATGCCTGCGCGGCATGGCCCAGTGGCATCGAGCCTGTGAGCGGCGACGTGGCCGGATTCGCACTGACGCTCGGCGATGGGCCGGCGATCCATATCTGCGGCGATACCGTCTGGTACGACGGCGTTGCCGAGGCGGCGTGGCGTTTCAACGTGAAGGCCGCCATCCTGTTCACGTGCCTGTAGTTTCCGGCTCACGAACAGCTAGGCGGTCGAAATCCGCGAGACTGGCCGCCTGTCGCCACAAGGCGAGCTGACGCCCGGTTTCGCTTGCCTCCTCCCCGAGCGACGATACCGCTATGCCCAGTAGCCGGATCCCTTTCGCGATCGGAAAGACGGACGCGAGCAGGGCGCGACTCAGCTGTTGGAGTTCCGCTTGCGTCGAAATCGGCGTGGCGTTCGTCCGGCTTCGTGTGATCTGCTGGAAGTCGGCGTACTTGACTTTCAGGGTCACAGTGCGCCCACATGTCCTTGCTGACTCGCAATGGCGCCAGACCTTTTCAATGAGCGGCTGGAGCGCATCGGCCGTCACGTCGAACGCGAAGAGATCGGCAACGAAGGTGTTTTCCGCGCCGATGGATTTGCGGATGCGGTCAGCGCGGACGGGTCTGTCGTCGACGCCGCGCGCGAGCCAGAAGTAGTATGAGGCTGCTTTGCCAAAGTGCTGCTGGAGGAAGGCAAGCGTCTGCGCCCTGAGGTCGGTGCCGGTGTGAATTCCGAGCCCGTTCATCCTGGCGGTGGTCGCGGGCCCGACGCCGTGGAACTTCCCTACCGGTAGAGCCTCGACGAATGATGGCCCCATAGTGGGGGTAATGACGAAAAGACCATCCGGCTTGCGGTGATCGGAAGCGAGTTTGGCCAGAAATTTATTGTAGGAAACCCCGGCGGAAGCAGTCAGACCCGTTTCTGTCCATATCCGCACCCTAATCACTTTGGCGATCTCGGTCGCGGAGGCGATGCTCTTCAGGTTTTCGGTGACATCGAGATAAGCTTCGTCGAGCGAAAGGGGTTCGATCAAGCTTGTGTACTCGGCGAAGATTTCACGGATGCGAAGCAACGCTGCCTTGTAGGCTTCAAAACGCGGTTTAACGAAGATGAGGTCCGGGCACTTCCGCCTGGCGGTTATGGAAGCCATGGCTGAATGGATTCCGAACCGGCGGGCCTCGTAGCTCGCAGCCACCACGACGCCACGCTCGCGCGATCCGCCGACAGCGACCGGTTTCCCGCGCAGTTCCGGATTGTCGCGTTGTTCGACCGACGCATAGAACGCGTCCATGTCGAGATGGAGGATTTTGCGGGGGCGCGACGGCTCCAATGGCGCTGGCTGATCCGGCCTTTCGCTCCGGGTCTTCGTGTCATTACGCGAGACGTCTGCACTGGCCATAAGCGTCAGGCCGCGAGGCCTCCCTCGTCCTTCTTGCCGCCCCGGGCGACGATTTGAAGGGAACCATCGGGAAGCGGTCGTTGCAGCTTAAGCGCTTCCTCCGGCGGCGCGGTCATCCAGAGGTCGATTTCTTCCGACGTCGTCAGGATAACGGGCATAGCTTTCGGGTGGATCGTCCCGACTTCCCTGTTGGGGTCGGTCGTCAGGAATGCGAAAACATCGTTTGTCGTCGCGCCCTCCTTTACTTTTCGAGTGGATGTCCAGCGCGTCCAGATGCCGGCGAAGAACGCCAGCGGCCGCGTCTCGTCGAAGGCAAACCACACCTGCGGTTTTGAGCCGTCCAGCATTGTCTCGTGCTCGGCGAAGCTGGTGAATGGCGCGACGCAGCGGTTCTCAGCGTCGAGCCATCGGCGCCAATGAGAGGATTTGACGTTTCGGACATTGGTGACGCCGGGAACACAATTCCTGCCTTGCAGGGCGAAGACCGGGGACGGCATGCCCCAGCGCGCCAAGGTCAATTCGCGACCCTCCGGCCGATTGCGCACGATCGGCGCGAAATAATCGC
>JAJXZC010000661.1 GCA_021780275.1 Pseudomonadota bacterium | reverse complement strand
CGAAGCTATATCCGTCAGAACAGCCATTGGCTGCTCGCGTCCGAGCGGGACGCCGAACCCCGTCTGGAGCTTGCCGCGCACTGATTGAAGTCAGGCCGGAACGATGCTCCCTCTACGGATGAATGTCGGCACCGTTGCGATGCTGCGAGCGACTGTCATTTGCCGGGCGTGAAGGTTGGATGCCGGGGCGGCAAAGGGACGTGTGAGCGACCTTGGGCCGCCCGCGGCGGTTTGACGCCATTCATCCGGCGGGGGCGGAGTTTGCTCCAGATTCGGGCCGTGGCGGGGTAACGAGCCTCTTCCGTTCGGCACTTCACTCCGTTAGAAACGCGGTGCCTCGGAGGCTGGATCGGCTCCCGGGGGGACCCTTGCAAAACCCGAGTGGAGCTTGAGACGCCATGTCTGCAATCATCGACATCATCGGCCGTGAAATTCTGGACAGCCGCGGCAACCCGACTGTCGAAGTCGACGTGCTTCTCGAGGACGGCGCGCTGGGCCGCGCCGCCGTTCCCTCCGGCGCCTCGACAGGCGCCCATGAGGCGATGGAACTGCGCGACGGCGGCGCCCGCTACAAGGGCAAGGGCGTTCGCAATGCGGTTGCCGCGGTCAATGGCGAGATCTTCGACGCCGTCGGCGGCATGGACGCAGCCGAACAGATCGCCGTCGACCGGGCGATGATCGCGCTCGACGGGACACCGAACAAGTCGCGCCTCGGCGCCAACGCCATCCTCGGCGTTTCGCTGGCTGTCGCGAAGGCGCAGGCGATTTCGCAGGGCCAGCCGCTCTTCCGCTATGTCGGCGGCCCCTCGGCGCGTATCCTGCCGGTGCCGATGATGAACATCGTCAATGGCGGACAGCACGCGGACAATCCGATCGACATCCAGGAATTCATGATCATGCCAGTGGCGGCCGAGAGCTTCGCCGACGGCCTGCGCATGGGCGCCGAAGTCTTCCATACGCTGAAGGGCGAACTGAAGGCCGCTGGCCATAACACCAATGTCGGCGACGAAGGCGGTTTCGCACCGAACCTCGCCTCGACCGAGGATGCGATCGGCTTCGTCATGAAGGCCATCGAGAAGGCTGGTTATCGTCCCGGCGAAGACATCTTCCTTGCGCTCGATGCGGCCTCGACCGAGTTCTACAAGGGCGGGGTCTACGACCTCGAAGGCGAGGGCAAGAAGCTCGACGCCGGCGCGATGGTGCAATACTGGACCAATCTCGTGAACCGCTATCCGATCATCTCGATCGAGGACGGCATGGCGGAAGACGACTGGGATGGCTGGAAAATGCTGACCGACGCCATCGGCGACAAGGTTCAGCTCGTCGGCGACGATCTCTTCGTCACCAACAAGCGTCGCCTGGCCGATGGCATCTCGAAGAAGGTCGCCAACTCGATCCTGGTCAAGGTCAACCAGATCGGTTCGCTCACCGAGACGCTTGAATCGGTCGAGATGGCGCACAAGGCGCGCTACACCGCCGTCATGTCGCACCGTTCGGGCGAAACCGAAGACGCGACCATCGCCGATCTCGCGGTCGCGACGAATTGCGGACAGATCAAGACCGGCTCGCTCGCGCGTTCCGACCGTCTGGCCAAGTACAACCAGCTTCTCCGCATCGAGGAACTGCTGGGCGAGACGGCGGAATATGCCGGCCGCAGCATCCTGAAGCGCTAATCGGCGGATATGGAGCGTTGAGCGCCTGTCGCGCTCAACGCTTCCTGATTGCCTTCAGCATGAAATCGGAGAGCGCGGTTGCCTGTTCGGTCAGGCTTTCGCCGTGATACTGGGCGACCATGATCGGGTTGTGAAACTTGACCATGGCCGCAACCATGACCGAGGCCGTCCCCTCGATATCGTCGATCTCGAATTCGCCGTTCCTCACGCCATCTTCGAGGATCGAGGCGAAAATGCTGATGATGACCTTTTCGTGCCGGGCCACGATGGGCCAGCGCTCCATGGTGGCGGCGACGACCGTTTCATGGACCTCGCCGTTTCGCGTGTATCGATCGCGATTGAACTCATGCACGCCGACGAGAAATTCCCGTATGCGGGCTGACGCGCAGGACGGCTGTCGGGCAATCGCCCGGGCGTTATCCTCCGCCAAGGCGAGCCATATTTCCGAGACGGCCTCGATCAGCGCGGCCTTGGTCGGAAAGAACCGATAGATGTTCGCGGGCGACATGCCGCAATGCTTCGCTACATCGGCCACTGTCGTTTTGACGTGGCCGTGACGCTGGATCTGCGCCGACGCTGACGCGACGATGCGATCCCGCGTGTCCTCCATGACACTCATTTAGCCATTCCTCCCCAGTAACGGCTGATGAAATCGATCAGATCGGGAAAATGTCATAAAGGCAAGGGCTTAGGTAGCTTTTGTGCCTCGAAATGGGTGACATTGTCGTGAGGATGAGTATTGACAAAAAACAATTATTATCAGTCAATAGTCGAAGAAAATTAGAACGCACATTTCAGTGTAGAGTATCTGAGGGAGGTTTCAGTCGATGAAGGTGTCGAAACTCGCCATTGCGCTCGCAGTTTGCGCGCCGATGGCCGCGAATGCCGCTGTGCCCGAGGGGCAGGCGAATCGTCTTGGCAATGACCTGACGCCGATCGGCGCGGAAAAGGCCGGCGAAGGCGATATTCCGGCATGGACGGGCGGTCTGTCCGCCGTTCCGAGCAATGTGACCTACAAGGCCGGGCAGCACGTCGCCGATCCCTT
>JAJXZC010000601.1 GCA_021780275.1 Pseudomonadota bacterium | reverse complement strand
AGGTAACGTCGACACGCCGCGCATTGAGGAAGTCGAGACGACGAATGATGCGGATCTTCTCGGTAATGTCGCCATGGATGCGCGCCATCTCGGTATTGCCCGCGGCCTTCACCAGCGATGAATGGAATGCCTCGTCAAGTGCCGCCACCTTGCGCGCGTCCTGCTCCCGCTCGGCCGCGGGCACAAGCCATGTCTCCCTGAGCTCCTTGAGAACGGCGGGCTCATCCGACTGGCATATGCGCTCGACGGCGGCGCATTCGATGATGATGCGCAAATCATAGAGTTCATCGAAACGCACGAAGTCGAAGGGCCGGATATGCCATCCGCTGCGGAACTCGACTTCGACATAGCCCTCATGCCTCAGCCGGTAAAGCGCATCGCGCACCGGCGTTCGCGACAGGCCGTATCGCTCGGCCAACTCCGTTTCGGTAAAGCGGTCTCCGGGCAAAAGCCGGAAGTCGAAGATATCGGCCTTGATCTGGAGATAAACCGTTTCCGCCGCGCGATTGGCCTTTTTGGTAAGCATGATACTTCCGCAATGCAAGCCTAATGGCCTGCCATGCTACGTCCTATATTCGTGCGATCCGCCTGCTCGATCGGCGTCTCATAGACGATCTTTCCATCGAACATGACAAGGATACGATCGGAAAGCTCCAGCAATTCGTCGAGATCTTCGCTGACGAGAAGCACCGCAGCACCTCGATTCCTCGCCTCCACGATCTGTCCGTGAATATCGGCAACGGCTGCGAAATCAAGTCCAAACACTGGATTGGCCGCGACGAGCACATCGACCTGACCGCCGAGTTCGCGCGCAAGTACGGCGCGCTGCACATTGCCGCCGGAAAGCGTGGCGATAGGCGCATCGGGCGACGAGGTTTTCACGCGATAGCGCTCAATGAGCCCTCGTGCCTCCGCCCTCATGCGCGACTTGCTCAGCCACACGCCCTTGGAGAATGGCGGTTGATCGAAGTTGCGAAACGCCATGTTCTCGGCAACGCTCATCCGCCCGACACAGGCATTATGCAGCGGCTCTTCAGGAAGAAGCGCAAGCTTGTGGCGCAACATCTCCGCGCGCGTCGCATGATAGGTGTCGCCCTGCACCGTGATCGCGCCGCCCGTTAGTGGCCTTTGTCCCGCCAGAACCTCCACAAGCTCGCTTTGCCCGTTGCCGGAGACGCCGGCTATGCCGACGATCTCACCCGCCGCGACATCGAGATCGACGCCATTGACAGCGGCATCACCATTCTCGTCATCCGCGGTCAGCCCACGCACCTGCAGGCATATCACACCCGGCGCCCGTTCCGTCCGCGTCGCCGCGGGCGCGATGTCGCGCTCGCCAATCATCATCTTCGCCATCGCATCGACGGTGAGATCGACCACCTTTCCGCCGCCGACATAGTGTCCGCGGCGCAGTACCGAAACCTCATCGGCATAGGCGAGAACCTCACGGAACTTATGCGTTATGATGAGCACGGTGATTCCGCCCGTATGGGCCATATCGCGGACCAGCCCCAGAATCTCGTCGGCCTCCTGCGGCGTAAGCACGGAAGTCGGCTCGTCGAGAATGAGAAACCGCGCATTAAGATAGAGCTGCTTGAGAATTTCGGCCTTCTGTTTCTCTCCCGCAGCAAGGCTTGCCACAGGCAGGTCCAGCGGCACCGAGAAAGGCATGCTGTCGACGAAAGCGGAAAGTTCCGCACGCTCTTTCTTCCAATCGATGAAGGCGGTTACATGCGAGCGCCCCATGACGAGATTCTCGAGAACCGTCATTGAGGGGACCAGCGTGAAGTGCTGATAGACCATGCCGATGCCGAGCATGTGAGCCTGGCGCGGATTGTCGATTTCGACTTCCTTGTCATTGACCATCACCGCGCCCGTATCCGGCGTGTAGAAGCCCATGATGCATTTGACGAGGGTGGACTTGCCCGCGCCGTTCTCGCCGAGCAGCGCATGAACGGAACCGGCCTCGACCCGCAGGGACACGCTGGCAAGAGCGGCGATGCCACCGAAGCTCTTGCTCATGTCGACGACTTCCAGCTTCACCGCTTTTTGCGGCGGGACGGGCTCATGAACCAGCGCACTCGTCATGGGATCCTCCTACCGCGTTACGCTGAGTTCGCCGGGAGCACCCGCAATGTGCCGGTGCGACGACGAGGAAAGGACGAGAATGAGCAAGGTGAGCACATAGGGCGCCGCGTTGAAGAGATAATAGCCTTGCGTCACGCCGACCGATTGCAGCGCCGGCCCCAGTGCACTTGCGCCGCCGAAGAGAAGCGACGCCCAAAGGCAATTCATCGGGTTCCAGCGCGCGAAGATGACCAGCGCCACAGCCGTGATGCCCTGACCGCTCGAGAGTCCCTCGTTCCAGCTTCCGGGATAGTAAAGCGAGAGGAAGGACCCGCCGACACCCGCCATGAAGCCGCCAAAGGCCGTTGCCGCGAGACGAACGGCAAGTGGCGAGTATCCCATGGCGCGCGCGGCATCCGAACTATCGCCGACGATCCGCAGGATGAGGCCCCAGCGCGTATTGCGCAGCGCCCAGAGGAACACAGGCGCGAGTACGACGCCGATGATGAAGAGAGCATTGATCTTCAATGCCGACTGAACCTGTTGCAGATCGCTCCACCAGCCAAAATTGATCGACGGCAGGTTCGGTGCCTGCGGCTGCACCAGCGGCTTTCCAAGATAGAAGGCAAGGCCTGTTCCGAAAAGCATCAG
>JAJXZC010000033.1:1812-2720 GCA_021780275.1 Pseudomonadota bacterium | reverse complement strand
GCCACGAAGTCGGCCTAGGCTACAAGGAAGTCGAAGACCCGTCCTGCTTCGTCACCTTCCGCGACATTGATTGGGAGAAGAACAAGACTAGTTTCGTTGCCTGGACGACGACTCCCTGGACGCTGCCCAGCAACGCCGGTTTGGCTGTCAAAGCCGATACCGAATACAGCTATGTCAAGGTGGGCGAAGAGACGCTCATCATGGCCTCGGCGCTGGTCAAGCAGGTCATGGGCAAGCTCAAATACGAGCTCGTTAAGACCGAGACCGGTGGCGCACTCGTAGGGCGGCGGTATCGGGCGCTCTTTCCCGATTGGTGGTACAATTACGACCACAGAGAACTTGACGAAAACCTTCGACGAATGCCAGACAAAACCCCTTTTGAGCCTCTTAATCCCGACTCCGAATGGGAAAAAGAACAACACACAAAATATCCGAATCTATGGAGCGTTGTTTCCGCCGACTTCGTCACCCTCGACACCGGCTCGGGCATCGTTCACATCGCGCCCGCCTTCGGCGCCGACGACTACGCGCTCGGCAAGAAGGAAAGGCTGCCGGTCATCCAACTCGTCGGCCCCAACGGCAAGTTCGTCGATGGCTGCGGCGCCTTCACCGGTCGTTTCGTCAAGGACGCCGACAACGACATCATCAAGGATTTGCGCACGCGCGGGTTGTTGCTCAAGCGCGAAGCCTACAAGCACGATTATCCGTTTTGCTGGCGCTGCAAATCGCCGCTGATTTACTTCGCGCGCGGTGGCTGGTTCATCCAGACCACGCGCGAAATCCAGCACGTCATCGAGAACAACAAGAAGGTCGATTGGCATCCGGAACACATCCGCGACGGCCGTTTCGGCAGCTTCCTCGAAAGCAACATCGACTGGGCGCTCTCGCGCGAACGCTACTGGGGCACG
>JAJXZC010000033.1:0-1802 GCA_021780275.1 Pseudomonadota bacterium | reverse complement strand
GCATCAGGAGACGGTCGGCTCGTTTGCGGAACTGAAGACCAAGCCCGGCGCGAAGGGACTCGACGCCTTCGACGTGGCCAAGCAGAAAGACCCGGCGCTCAACGACCATCTGCGCGTCCACAAGCCGTGGATCGACGCGGCGACGTTCGACTGCCCGAAGTGCGGCAAGACCATGAAGCGCACCAGCGAGGTCATCGACTGCTGGTACGACAGTGGCGCGATGCCGTTCGCGCAGTGGGGTTATCCGCACCTGCCCGGCTCGAAGGAAATTTTCAACCAGGCGCTGCCGGCGGATTTCATCAGCGAAGCCATCGACCAGACGCGCGGCTGGTTCTACTCGCTGATCGCCGAAGCGACGCTGCTTAAGGAAAGCTTCGCGAAGACCTCCGGCAAGACCGCCGATTATCCGATGCCGTACAAGACGTGTCTTGTGCTCGGTCACGTCTGCGACGAAAAAGGCGAGAAGATGAGCAAGTCCAAGGGTAACTACCTGGACCCGAACCTCATTCTCTCCGAGGAAGGCGCGGATGCGCTGCGCTGGTTCTTCTACTCGGGCACCAATCCGTGGACGAGCGCGCGGTTTTCGCGCCCGGCGGTGCGCGAGGCGCAAAAGGAGTTCCTCCTCAAGCTGCGCAACGTGTACTCGTTCTTCGTCATCTACGCGAACATCGACAACTTCGATCCCGCGGAACTCGAACAGGCCAACCAGGGCAAGACGCTGCTCGACCGCTGGATTCTCTCCGAGTTGCACCAGATGATCGGCAGTGTGCGCGCGCATCTGGACGGCTACGACATCTTCGCCGCCGCGCAGGACCTCAACACGTTCGTCGAGTCGCTCTCGAACTGGTACGTGCGCCGCTCGCGCGACCGCTTCTGGTCGAGCTGGCAGACGCCGGACAAGAGCAGCGCGCACGATCAGGAGAAACTCAGCGCGTACTGGACGCTCTACGAATGTTTGCTGACGGTCTCGCAATTGGCCGCGCCGTTCGTGCCGTTCATCGCGGAGGAAATCTGGCAGAATCTCGCGCGCACGCCGATGGGCGGCGACGTCCCCGAAAGCGTGCATCTCTGCGATTATCCGCAGGCCGACGCCGCCGTGATCGACGAGGCGCTCGCCAACGAGATCGCGCTCGTTCGCGAGGTGGCGAGCCTGGGGCGCGCCGCGCGCGCGACGTCGAAACTCAAGACGCGGCAGCCGCTTTCCAGCGCAACCGTAATCTTTAGTGGTAGCGGAATGACGTTAGGGGGAAGCGGCGTCAACATTGGAGTTGATTCTCGCGAACGAGTTTTAATTAAACACATGAAAGTTCTGTTGGATGAATTAAACGTTAAGCAAATACAATTCTCGATGGAACCCGAGGCATACGTCACATACGAACTCAAGCCCAACTTCAAGGCCATCGGCGCGAAGCATCGCGAGTTGGTGCCGCTGATCAAGAGCGGACTCGCCCAGGCCAACGCCTCCGAGATGCGCGCGGCAATGGCGGCGAAGGGCGCGGCCAAGCTGAATCTGGCGGGTGGCAAGTCGGTGGACCTCACGCCCGACGAAGTCGAAGTTTCGCTGAAAGCCAAGGACGGCTACGCGGCCGCCAGCGGGCGCACGGTCGTCGTGGTGCTCGACACCCACCTGACGCCCGAGTTGATCGAGGAGGGCGTGGCGCGCGAGCTGGTCAACCGCATCAACGGCTGGCGCAGCGACTTGAACTTGGCCTACGAACAGCGCATCAAGCTGGCCCTCAAAGGCAGCGCGAAACTCGAGGAAGTCGCGCGCAAGTTCCAGGCATACATCATGCAGGAAACGC
>JAJXZC010000277.1 GCA_021780275.1 Pseudomonadota bacterium | reverse complement strand
CTCGAGCAGATAGTCTTCGCCGACATAGACTCGAATGTCGTCGGCGCCGGCGACGATGTGCGTGGGCGTGCGAACCTTGGCGATCTGCCAGATGGCGGCTTCAGCCTTGTAGCGCGCTTCAGTTTGCCAGGGCAGGCCGCCGAGGAAATAGGCGTCGTCCCAGGTGGTGTCGTCGTTGCCCCAGTTGACGACGTGCTCGACGGCACCGGCGCCGGTGACGGCGGCTTTGAAGCGCGTAGTCTGGGTGATCAGCCAGTTCGTCATGTAGCCGCCGTAGCTGTAGCCGCCGACGGTCAACTCGTTGGGGTCGGCGATGCCGGCTTTCACCAGAGCGTCGACGCCTTCGAGGATGTCCTTGCCGGGGCGCGAGACGATGTGAGGAATGATGCCGAGGGCGAATTTATCTCCGTAGCCGAACGAGCCTCGATAGTTGGGCTCGAAGACCAGCCAGCCCTTCGTGGCCGCGAGCGCGGCCCATTGATACCAATCGGCTTCGAAGTGATTGCCGTCGGCGTCTTCCGGCCCACCGTGGATCAGCGTGAACATCGGCAGGTGCATCTGGCCGAATTTGCCGGGCGGATAGATGAGCATGCCTTCGACGGACATGCCGTCGTCGGCGGTCCAGCGGAATGGTTTCCCTTGGGGCAGAGCGCGCTCGGTGAAGAGCTTGTTGAATGACGTGATCGGGCGCGCCTGGTCGATTTGGTCGGCGCCTGGGGCGAGGTAGACCTCGCTCGGGCGCTCGAGCGAGGAATAGACGAAAGCGATGCGCGGGGAATGCGCAGCGACGGAAAGCATTTCATAGGTGCCGGACCAGCCGGATTGTTTGGCGAACGTGGCTGTCGGCTCGCTCTGGACGTAGGGTTGGACTTCAGTGCCTAGGCGGCCGGCGGCGAACAGCGCGTCGCTGGGGAGCACGGCGTAGCCGTTGATGGCGCCGAAGAATTTCGCGCCCCAGCGGACGAATGGGCCAGTGGATTTTGGTGCTTCGCGGCGGCGGGCGAGGGCTTGGGCGATGTCGACCGAGTAGACGCGCGATTGCGCGTCTTCGTATGGCCCTTCGACCGAGCCGTTGATGAAGGAGAAAAAGATTCTGCGGCTGTCGCGCGACCAGGCGAAGTGGTCGAAGATGGCCTGCGTCGGGCCGAGCAGATTCACCGAAGTGGGGGCGCGGTTTTCCGGCGTGAGGCCGATGAGATAGATGCCGTAGTCCGCGAGCGAGTCCTCGC
The DNA here is from genome assembly GCA_021780275.1 of Pseudomonadota bacterium. The sequence goes on along the minus strand of JAJXZC010000277.1, from coordinate 1,491 downwards.
GGCGCGAGGGGGAATCGATGCGGAAGGCGAGCCAGCGGCCGTCGGGCGAAGCTTCCAGTTGGTCGACATACCATTCGGTGGTCGCGACGGCTTCGGGCACAGGCTGCGGACCGGCGTTTCCGGAGGCGCTCCAGGCGTGGATGGCGGCGAGATCGACGCGACGGATGAGGTCTCCGCGCTCCTGCTCGCGGAAGCGAATCACGTCGTGCCATTCCTTTTTTTCCCCTTCCTGCTGTTCTTTGGTCAAAGGCTGGCGCGTCGCGTAATAGAGAAACCGGGAATCGGAGGACCACGCGAAGGCGTGAACGGGCTCTTCGCCAAAGGTGACCGAGAAGGCTTCGCCGCCGGTCGCGGAGATGACATAGAGCTGCTCTACAGGTTTTTCGGTTGAAGGAGCCGTCTCGGCGGATTCTTCGGTTTCCGTTTCTGCTTCCGGCGCTGCTGCCGGCGCGCGGTCGGAGAGGAATGCAATCCAGTGGCCGTCGGGCGACCATTGCGGAACGCTGTCGTGGCCCGATTGCGTGAGCGGGAGCAAGTGTCCGCCGGAGCGCTCGACGCGGTAGAGACAGAGGTCGGTGCGGAAACGGCTTGCTTTCCAATCAGCGCGTTCGGGGGTGAGGACGACGTCACCGCCGTTGGGTGAAATCCGGACCGAATCGAAGGCGACGGAATTGAAGAACTCATCGAGGGTGAGTGGAGGCTTCTGTTGCGGCTGTTGCGCCAGCGTGGGCAGAGAGATGAGAGCAGCCAGAATCGACCAGAAGCGCAGTTTCCGCATTTGTTCCTCCGAGGAGCGCACCGTTTGTGCACGAGGCACCAGATGGGGAAAGGTTGCCATACTCCGGCGTGGAAATGAAAGCGGGGAACGGAATGAGTCCGGGAATTTTCGCGGCCTGATACGCGCCCGGCAACCGTCAATCAGGGAGGCGAGCCAGACACGACAGGCACACGGTCACAAAAGCAGTGACCGTGGCTGCCCAATCAGGGGTTCATTCGCCAGATTGCGAAATTGAGCGACGCGGCGTAGGCAACCCAGGCGAGGTAAGGCACGAAGAGCCAGCCTGCTACGGGATTGACGCGCGAGAAGGCGATCGTTGTAGCGAGGATCGCGAGCCAGAGAAACAAGATTTCGATCATGCCAGCGATGGGCGATTTCAGCCCGAAAAACAACCACGACCAGGCAACATTCAGCACGAGCTGGAGGGCGAACAGGCCGATGGGAATCGAGAGGAATCCGGTGCGCCACCAGACCAGCCAACCGGCAAGCGCCATCAGGGCGAAAAGCACCGTCCAGGCGGGCGCGAACAGCCAGTTCGGCGGCGTCCAAGGCGGTTTTGCGAGCGAGGCGTACCAGGGAAAGAGCGCGGGACGAGTGAATCGCGAGCCAAGCCACGCCGCGCCGAAGCAGACGGCAAAGAAGAGTGTCAGACGCATGTGAGCCGCTCACTTCTGGATGCCTGACCAGGGCGGTGCGGGCGGTTGGCGCGTGGT
>JAJXZC010000335.1 GCA_021780275.1 Pseudomonadota bacterium | reverse complement strand
CGATCGAGGGGCTCAGGAAGTCGATCGAGCGTCTAACTGAATATGCGCGGCCCCGTCGCAGGCGGCTTCTCGTCGTGGAGGACAATGCGGCGGAGCGGCTTGGCATCGCGGAGCTGCTTGGTCACGACGACATCGAATTGGTCACCGCAGAGCGGGGCGGCGAGGCGCTGGCGTTGCTGCGCCAGCAGCCGGCCGATTGCATCGTTCTGGATCTCAAATTGCCTGATATGACCGGCTTCGAACTGTTGGAGCGCATCGGGGCGGAGGAGGAGCTTGCGCAGGTGCCGGTCGTCGTATTCACCGGGCGTGAGCTTTCTACCGAGGAGGACGCCCTGCTTCGCAGGATGGCTCGAAGCGTCGTGGTCAAGGGGGTGGAGTCGCCAGAGCGTCTGCTCGACGAGACGGCCTTATTCCTGCACCGCGTGATCTCCGATCTTCCGAACGACAAGCAGCGGATGCTGGAGCGCCTGCGCAATTCCGACGAAGACCTTGTGGGGCGCAAGGCGCTGCTGGTTGACGACGACGCGCGCAACATCTTCGCTTTGTCGAGCGTGCTGGAGCGGCGCGGTATGAATGTCGTCACGGCGACCACGGGGCGCGAGGCGATTTCGTTGCTTCGCAGCGAGGATGACATATCGCTGGTTCTCATGGACATTATGATGCCCGAAATGGATGGTTACGAAACGATGCGGGCTATCCGTGCGGACCCGGCGTTCCGTCGGCTGCCGATCATCGCCCTCACCGCGAAGGCGATGAAGGGCGATCGCGAGCGCTGCCTTGAAGCCGGCGCCTCGGAGTATCTCGCAAAGCCTGTCAACACCGATCAATTGCTTTCGGCGCTGCGTATATGGCTGCATCGCTGAGGAGGAGCCCGTCATGGCCCGCGCCGACGCCGTGAATATCTTGCTCGTGGACGATCAGCCCGCGAAGCTGCTCAGCTACGAGGTCATGCTCGAGGAGCTTGACGAAGCTCTTATCAAGACCTCGTCAGGCCGCGAGGCTTTGGCGCAGCTTCTCAAGACGGACGTGGCGGTCATCCTCGTAGACGTGTCGATGCCGGAGCTTGATGGCTTTGAACTGGTCGCGATGATCCGGGAGCACCCCCGATTTCAGAACACCGCCATCATCTTCGTTTCCGCTATTCATTTGAGCGATATTGATCGGTTGAAAGGCTATGAAGCGGGGGCTGTCGATTATTTGCCGGTTCCGGTGGTTCCGGCGCTCCTCCGCGCGAAGGTGCGCGTCTTTTGCGACCTCTATCGCAAGACGCGCGAGCTCAAAAATCTCAACGCGGAATTGGAGACACGTGTCGCTGAGCGCACGCGGGAGCTGGAAGCCTGGAACGCGGAATTGGAGCGCCGGGTCGAATCCCGAACGCGCGAGCGCGAGGAGGCGCTCGCCCAGATCGCCGAGATGCAGAAGCTTGAGAGCCTTGGCCAACTGACCGGCGGCCTCGCGCACGATTTCAACAACCTGCTGATGGTCGTGCTAGGCAATCTGCAACTCGCGCGCAAACACGTGGCGGACCAGCCGAAGCTCGCGAGCTGGCTCGAGCGCGCATGCGATGCGGCGGAGGCCGGTGCTGTGCTGACGAAGCGAATGCTGGCGTTCGCGCGCCGGCAGGTGCTGAAGCCAGAATCTGTCGCGCTTGAAGATGTCGTGCCGGGTGTGGTGGAGATGATGGCGCATTCGTTGGGGCCCGCAGTTCGCATAGAGGTGGACATCCCAAAAGAGTTGCCCGCGGTCGTTGTCGATCGCAACCAGCTCGAAGTCGCTTTGCTCAATCTTGGCCTCAACGCGCGCGACGCGATGCCTCAAGGCGGGACGCTCTCGATTGCGGCCCGTGCCGCCGACCAGGCGTTGCCGGAGGCGCTCAATCCTGGAGAGTACGTCATTCTTTCCGTGGCGGATACCGGCATTGGCATGGATGGGGCGACGCTAAAGCGCGCTTGCGAGCCGTTCTTCACGACGAAAGGGGTTGGGAGAGGCTCGGGGCTCGGCCTGTCGATGGTGCAGGGCTTGTCGCAGCAATCCGGTGGCACCATGCGGATCACCAGCCGTCCGGGCGCCGGTTGCATGATCTCGCTGTGGCTGCCGGTTGCGTTCGAAAAGGCGCCGCGACGGCCGAGCGAGTCTCCGAGAGGCCCCGGCAACATCGCCGCGCGGCGCGTGCTGGTCGTGGACGACGATCCGCTTGTTTTGACTTCCACTGCCGATCTGCTGTGCGAGCTTGGTCTCGATCCGATCAAGTGCGGTTCGCCAAGCCAGGCGCTCGACTTCCTAAAGTCGAATGTCGCGCCGGACGTCGCCATACTCGACTTTGCGATGCCCGAGATGACCGGCGTGGAATTGGCCGGCCAGATCCGGGAACTGTTTCCGACTTTGCCGGTGCTGCTCGCCACAGGTTATGCGGACGGAGCGGCTATCTCCGGGTTGCCGAGGCTCGATAAGCCGTTCTCCCTGAATGAGCTCGCGCAACAGATAGAGGCTGCTGTCTCGCAGATCACGAAAAATCCGGCGAACACCTCGCGGGAAATGCGGCGAGCGTCATGTTCGGGCGCCGATTACGACGAAGCCGCCCGGGATTCCTGAATGATGTCGCCCACCGTAACGGGATAATGCCGCCCGGGTGACGAGCTTGGCTGACCTATGGTTTTGTGTTGCTGATGATGGACGCGAGGTCAAGCTTTTCTGGTTTGCTTTTCCCGCGTTCGGCGCAGG
>JAJXZC010000597.1 GCA_021780275.1 Pseudomonadota bacterium | reverse complement strand
CGTGCTATAGGGATTCCAACGACGGCTGTTGATGTTGCCGTCGTCGCTATTGACGCCGGCATCGTAGCCGCTGCCGCCACTAGCCGCCGTCGCCTTTGCGCCGGTGGTCGTGCAACCGCCATTGGCGAGTGCGACATTCTGACAGTCGATGCCCGACGTTCTTATCCCGGTGCCGACCGAAACCGTCGAATCCAGCGTGGCCTTGACGTCGCCGAAATTATATTGGGCGGCGTTCGCCGCACCGGTCGATGCAATCAACCCGGCCGAAACGGCCGCGCCGATGAGCAACGATCGCAAGCTTTCTTTTATCATTGAGCGATCCTCCTCGATCGTCGATGGCTTTCACTAACTTTGCAGCTGGATCGGGAGGTTGAATCGGTTGTCGACTGCCCCCCCAGCCAGTCAGCATCCCTCAACGCCTAGCCCACCTTCAAAGTGCATCCAAGTCAAGGCGGAGTTCGCCACCGTCGCCCACTGCGCGGGCACATTGACTCCCTCTATTGCAATTTTGACACGTATATAAATAAAACACCTAAGTTTGGTTCACCTACGAATTTTCGCCGCCGCGCATCCGTTTATTGCGCCGCAACAACAACTCTTCTCGCGGCGCAAAAACAAATACGCCCGGCCTTTGAATGGGCCGGGCGCAAACGATCCGTTGGCGGAAAATTCAGGTATCACTGCATGCCGGGCATGCCCTCCATGCCGCCGCTGCCGGACGGCATCTGCTCGCTCTTCTGCATTTCCTCCGGTGTCTGAACATAGACGGAGACATCGACGGCGCCCGCCTTCTCGAAGACGAGCTTCATCGGGAACTTGTCGCCCGCCTTCAGCGGCGCCTTGAGACCGATGAGCATGATGTGAATGCCGCCGGGCGCGACCGCGACGCTCTGGCCTGCGGGAATATCCAGCCGGTCGAGTTCGCGCATGCGCATCACGCTTCCATCCATCGTCATGGTGTGGATCTGCGCCTTGTCGGAAACATCGGTCTCGACGCGCAGAAGAGCGTCGCCCGCAGTGCCGCTGTTCTTCACGACGAAATAGACCGCACCGGTCTTGCCAGTCGAAGGACGCGCCCAGGGATGATGAATGTCGAGCGCCCCAAGCTTGTAGGCGTGAGCGAAAGCCGGCGGCGCCGCGAAAAGCCCCAGACTCATGAGAACGAGAAGGGCCCGCCCGATCCGGGCGAAATGGGCAGAGTGTGACTGCATGATGGTGTGCCTTTGGTGGTTAGGGGCACGATCCTAATCCAAGGCACGAATCCGCGCGACTGCGCCCCCATGTCGCTGCCTAAGGCCTAGAAGGCCATTCGCAGTTGCAGCATGGAACCGAGGTCGAGCGCACCGGCAACCTGCTCGGCATCCATTCGCACACCCGCATGGAGGCTGGCGCTGACGCCGTCGAAGAGCATCCTGTCGTAGGTCGCCCCGAAATCGGTTTCATTACCGGTTGGCACGAGGTTCGCGCTGCGCCGCTCCATGACGGCATTGCCCCAGAGGTCGTTGCCGGTAGCCACATTGAGCGTGGCGGAGCCGGAAACGACGCGCAGCGGCTTCCTGAGCGTGAAGGAGAGCGAATCATCGTCCGTGGCGACGCCGGTCTTGGCGAGCACGGCACCGAAGCCGACGCTCCTCAGGTCCGACATCCCCGAAATGATGCTCGACGAGGATGTTCCCGTTTTGGTCAGGGCGGTCACCGCATCGAAGCCGAGCTGATAGCCCGATCCGAGGTTGAAACTGGTGGCGGCGCCGACCGAGGTGCTCCCGTTGCGGCCGAAGCTCAACCCGCCGCCCGAAGGCGAGCCGAGCAACATCTGGCTTTCATCGAGCAGCGTCGCGGTGAGCGAAACCTGCCAGGCCGTGTCGCCCTGCGGGAGGAAAGTATAGGCGGCGGCGAATCCGTAGGCGTCGGGCACGTTGCCGAGCGGCGTGACCGAGGCGTCCTCGCCCCGCAACGAGGCGAAGGAGATTCGCTCGCCATAGCGGAGATTGAAGCCTGCCGTCGCATAATGCGTGTCGGCCACCAGACCGAGCAGCGACGTCGAGGCTTCGGCGTCGGTGCCCCGGAATGCGCTCGTCCCGATCCAGCGCGCCTCGCTGAAGGACATGGCCGCACCCGATCCCTCGCCCGCTCCCGTGTAGGCGCCGTCATTGGTCATTGAAATCGACCACTGACGCGGTGCGGAGCGCCGCAGCGGCGAGTCGGCGAAACCTTCGCGGCGCGCCCCTTGCGCCGGATCGAACATGGGCCGTGCTATCTCGCCCGAATAGGAAAGGCGGACGCCGTCGCTGAAGTCGACAGTGCGCTGTACCGCGTCGACCGAGAGCGCCTGGAACGGTGCGACGACGCTCCCCGTCCGCCGCGCCAGCACGGTGGAGCCGAGATCGACAGGGAAGTCGCGGTGATAATCGTCGAAGGCCACGATGCCGGAGAGCGCCCTGGTGAGCCCGGACAGGTTTCCGACAGGGCCGCCCGCGCCGATGGCCGTTCCGCTGACGCTGACCCTCCTTCCGCCCGAAAGCGTGGTCGTCGCCGTCGAGGTTGAAGTCACGCCGCCGGAAGTTGCGAGGGCAAGCTGGCCCACCGGCTGGAAAGCGAGATCGACCCGGAGGAATCCCGAGCCGTAGCTCTTGTCGTGTCCCTTCACGCCGAGATCCTGGGCGGTTTGCATCATGATGCTGACGATTCCGCCCGGATTGGTATTGAGCAGGAAGGGCCAGC
>JAJXZC010000544.1 GCA_021780275.1 Pseudomonadota bacterium | reverse complement strand
CATCATCATGCGTATCGGCTGGAAGACAAAATCGCTCTATGAATGGACACAACATTGGCGGGTCGCCCGCATGCTGGACATTCCGGAGGCGGATCTGGTCGCCACGCGGGATTGGAAAAATGCTTCCTGCCTGTCAGACGCCGACCGCGCCATTCTCGCCGCGACAGACGAGACGCTCGACGGCGGCATGATTTCGGACGCCACCTGGACTGCCTGTGCGGCGCACCTGAAAACGGCCGAAGAACGAATCGAACTGGTTGTCGCCATCGGCAACTGGACGCTTTTCTCGCAACTGCTCAAAAGCTTGAAAATCCCGCTTGAGGATGGCGTCGTCGCCTGGCCGCCGGACGGCAAGAAACCTTGAGCCGACAAGAAATGACAATTGGGGAACGGGATCACGACAATGAGCGGAAAAAAGGCAATTTCGAAGGATCTGGTCGGCATGACGTTTCCGGCCGTCGATGTGGAATGGTCCGACAAGGACACGATGCTCTATGCACTTGGCGTCGGCGCTCGTCCCGCCGATGGGCTTGATTTCATTTACGAAGGCAGAGGACCGAAAGTTCTGCCGACCTATGCCGTCATCCCCGGCGGACGAGGACTCGCCGGGCTGATGAGCGGCGTCGAGATGAAGTTGGAAATGCTGCTGCATGGCGAGCAATCCGTCGAGTTGCTGCGTCCCCTGCCCTCATCGGCCAAGATCAAGGTAACGGGACGCGTTTCCGAGGTTTGGGACAAAGGCAAGGCGGCCGTTATCGGGGTTGAGAGCACAGGTTCCGACGAGAAGGGGCCCCTCTTCAAAACTCACGCAACGCTATTTGTGCGCGGCGCCGGCGGATTCGGCGGAGAGCGCGGCCCTTCGGGCGTCGACTCGACGCCGCCGGACCGGACGCCTGACGCCGTGGTCGAGGATGTGACGCGCCCCGAGCAAGGGGCAATCTACCGCCTCTCGGGCGACCGCAATCCGATCCACATTGATCCGGACTTCGCCAAACTGGGCGGCTTTGAAAAGCCTTTCGTCCACGGGCTTTGCACATATGGCTTCGTCGGCCGCGCGGTCCTGCGCGAGCTTTGCGGCAACGATCCCGCCCGCTTCAAATCTCTCAGCGGACGCTTTGCCGCTCAGGTCTATTTCGGCGACACCATTATAACGAAAATGTGGAAAACGGACGACGGAGTCGCGATCGTGCAGGCCGAGACGCAAAACGGTAATGTCGTCCTGTCTCAGGCCAAAGCGGCATTCAAGCCCTGACGGACGGAAATTGGTCGAAGTGAAAAAAACGCCAGATATCTTTGCTCATCTGCTTGCACCACTCGATCTCGGGTTTACTACGCTCAGAAACCGCGTGTTGATGGGATCGATGCACACCGGCCTCGAGGAGATGCCGGACGGTTTCGAGCGACAGGCCAAATTCTTCGCACGGCGCGCAAAGGGCGGCGTCGGAATTCTTGTCACCGGCGGTATCTCACCGAACCGGGCGGGAAGACTTGCGGAGCGCGCGTCGGTCATGACTGAGGACCTCGTTGAGGATCATCGTGTGATTACGCGCGCCGTCCACGATGAGGGCGGAAAGATCGCTCTACAGCTCCTGCATGCGGGCCGCTACGGTCGGCATGCAGAACTGGTGGCTCCCTCCGCAGTCAGATCCCGCATCAATCCGCTTACGCCCCGCGCCCTAGACGATGATGAAATCCTCCAGACCATCGAGGACTTTGGCACTGCCGCAGCCCTCGCACGCGAAGCCGGATATGACGGCGTTGAAGTCATGGGTTCGGAGGGCTATTTTCTCAATCAGTTCACTGCGGCGCGCACAAATCAGCGCACAGATAGCTGGGGCGGTTCGGCGGAGAACCGGCGGCGCTTGCCGATTGAGGTCGTCAGGCGTGTCCGCAAGCATTGCGGCCCAGACTTCATTATCGTTTACCGGATATCCGTTCTCGATCTTGTCGAGGGGGGCAATTCCTGGCCGGACGTCGCCGCCCTCGCAAAAGATGTCGAGGCGAGCGGCGCAAACATCCTCAATACCGGCATAGGCTGGCATGAATCGCGTGTGCCGACGATCGCTCATATGGTGCCGCGCGGCGCTTTCACCTGGGCTATCAAGCGGCTCAAGGCTGAAGTCGCGATACCTGTGGTCGCGTCCAACCGGATCAATACGCCGGAGCAAGCGGAGCAACTGATTGCGGACGGACACGCCGACATGGTTTCGCTCGCGCGGCCGCTATTGGCCGATCCCGATTTTGTTGCGAAAGCGGCATCGGGCGCATCGTCGAGTATCAATACATGCATCGGTTGCAATCAGGCCTGTCTCGACAATGCCTTCACGGGACGGCTGACGACCTGCATGGTCAATCCTGCAGCATGCAGGGAAATTGAATTCGAGATTACGTCGGCAACCAAAGAAAAACGCGTAGCGGTCCTTGGCGCCGGCCCGGCGGGCCTTGCCTGCGCGGTGACGGCGGCCGAACGCGGCCACAAGGTGGCGCTATTCGAAGCCGACATCGAAATCGGCGGTCAGTTCAATCTCGCGCGGCGGATTCCCGGCAAGGAAGATTATGCTGAGACCATCCGCTATTTCAGGAGCCGGCTCGACGAACTGAGCGTCGAGGTCCGCTGCGGCCGGCCGGCTTCGCTCGCCGATCTGGAGAGCGGAGGATTTGACGAAATCGTCGTCGCAACCGGCGTTCGCCCGCGCCGCCTCGATATTCCGGGCGCCGATCA
>JAJXZC010000526.1 GCA_021780275.1 Pseudomonadota bacterium | reverse complement strand
CCTTCGGCTTGCCGTCGTCGCCGAGCAGGCCAGCCTTCTTCAGGAGATCCTTGTTGTAATAGAGGATGATGGAGTGGATATCGAGCGGCACGCCATATTGCTTGCCGTCGGGGCCTTGCGCGGCCTTCCAGTTGGCGGGGCCGAAGTCGCTGGCCTTGATGCCCGCGGCCGCGAGCTCTTCGGGCGAGAGCGGGCTCAGCGTTCCCGTCGAGACGCCGAGCGGCATGCGCGACTCGTGATAGGTCATGATGTCCGGGCCCTGTCCGACCGCGGCCGAGGTCTGCACCTTGCTGTAGAAGGGTACGCCCCATTCGAAGGTCGTCGCGTCGATCTTCACCTTTCCGGCGTGCTCCTTGTTGAACTGATCGAGCATCGCCTTCATGCGGACGCCATCGCCGCCGCTGAGGAAATCCCACCATACGACGGTCTCTTCCGCCTGGGCCGCGGTGGCCATCAGGGCGGCGCCGGCGAGCGTCGCGAACAAGAGCTTTCGGATCATCCTGTTTCCTCCCAAGAGTCGTCCTCTATGGCCTCCCTCGCGCAGGACTTTGAGCGCGCCGCGTCGGGAGGCACGCAGCAAATGTTAGCCGCGAAAGCGGCAGGCGCCAAGAGGTTTAAATCAAAAAAGACGATATAGATGAGGATCTGTCGCGCGGACGGGAGCTATTCATCCCGCTGGCGGCATCGCTCGCAATGCGTATAAGCCAGCAGAAAACATGGGCTTTGCGCAGAATCGCGAAAGGCGCTTGACGGGCGACTGCAAAGCGAGTCTTATCAATCCAAAAATCTGATACTGATCCGGTGAAGAATCGGCCAGGAGGAGATCTCGTGAAAGCATCGGTCACCGCCCATCGCGACTATGTCGTCTCGCGCATCGACGACAGGCTCTACAGCGCCTTCCTCGAACATCTCGGCCGCGCCATCTACACGGGCATCTACGAGCCGGGGCACCCGACCGCCGACAAGAATGGAATGCGCGGCGACGTCATGGCCCTCGTCCGCGACCTGAAGGCGCCGCTCGTGCGCTATCCGGGCGGCAATTTCGTCTCGGCCTACAACTGGGAGGACGGGGTCGGTCCGCGCGAGAAGCGGCCGACTCGACTCGATCTCGCCTGGCACACCTCGGAGTCCAATGAAGTCGGCCTGCATGAGTTTTCCGACTGGTGCGACTCGGCCCAGACGGAGATGATGCTGGCGATCAATCTCGGTTCGCGCGGCCTCGATGAGGCTCGCAATTTCGTCGAATATGTCAATGGGCCGACCGGCAGCTATTGGGGCGATCTTCGCAGAGCGAACGGCCGCGCCGAGCCCTTCAACGTCCGTCACTGGTGCCTCGGCAATGAGATGGACGGCCCCTGGCAGGTCGGCCACAAGACGGCGCACGAATATGGCCGCCTCGCCAACGAGGTTGCGAAGACGCTGCGCGCCTTCGATTCGAAGCTCGAACTGATCGTCTGCGGCTCATCCAATTCGGACATGAAGACCTATCCCGAATGGGAGCGGGTCGTGCTTGAGCACACCTACGACGCCGTCGACCATATTTCTCTGCACATGTATTTCGCGAACCGTTCGAAGAACGCCTCGGAATATCTGGCGCTCAACGCCAAGCTCGACGCCTATATCGCGACCATCGCCTCGACGATCGAATTCGTGCGCGCCATGAAGCGCAGCCGCAAGCGCGTCACCATCTCCTTCGACGAATGGAACGTCTGGTATCATTCGAACGAGCAGGACCGCGCGATTCTCGCCGGAGCCGAGGGCTGGCCGCACGCGCCGCGGCTTCTGGAGGACATCTACAATTTCGAGGACGCGCTGCAGGTCGGCTGCATCCTGAACACCTTCATCCGCCGCTCGGACGTGGTGAAGATCGCCTGCATTGCGCAGCTCGTGAACGTCATCGCCCCGATCATGACCGAGCCGGGCGGCCCGGCGTGGCGGCAGACCATCTACTATCCCTATTATTTCGCGTCCATATTCGGCCGGGGCGAGGCGCTGCATCTCAGCGTCAGGTCGCCTGGTTACGACGCCGCCGTCGCCGACAATGTCCCCTATCTCGACGTTGCGGGCACACACGACGCGGAAGGGAAGACGCTGACATTCTTCGCAGTCAACCGTCATGCGTCCGAGTCGATCGAGATGGAGGCGAGCCTTCAAGGCTTCGGAGCCGCCCGCGTCCTCGACCATCAGGAAATGACCAACGCCGACCTGCAAGCAGTCAACACGCTCAAAGCGCAAACAGCGGTGGCGCCGAAGAAAGCGTCAGGCGCTGCGGTGAAAGATGGAGTTCTCGCGGCGAAGCTGCCGCCCTATTCCTATTCGATGATCCGTCTCGCCCTTGGGTGAGAGCGGCGCTCTCCTTCCCGCCCCGGGGGGTAGGAGGCTGGGGGAGCATGGCGACCGGCCCGCTGGGCGCTGTCTCCATGCCCCGACCGGTCCCTCAGTGCAGCCGAAACTCGCCGCCTACAGCGCGGAACTCGGCTGGCTTGATCAGCCGGCAATGCGCGACCTCCACCGAATGGAGCGCCCCCTGGATTTCGCGCGTCCAGAAATCGAGGAACTTGCGCAGTTCCGGGAAATGTGGATGCAGGTCGTGCTGCTGCCAGATGTAGATTTGCAGGATGTCGGGGTGGTCGGGCAGGCGATAGAGGATATTCGCGGTGGTGAGACCAAAGCCTGCGAGTTGACGGCGGAAGTCTGAGCTGACCATGCGGTTTCTCCAAAGACGGCCGTTATTAT
>JAJXZC010000702.1 GCA_021780275.1 Pseudomonadota bacterium | reverse complement strand
TGGAACCGGGCGAGCAAAACGGCTTGAGAACGGCGTCTTTCGTCATGGTCGATAAAATCATGACTTTCTATAGGGAAAGGGTCGGGCAGGTCATTGGAAGCGCGAGTGGAGAAGTCATGCTTGAAGTCGAGCGCGCCTTGACCGTGTTTCTCGGCATCGCAAGATAGCGGCGATGATTTACGGCTATGCCCGCGTCTCGACAGACGGCCAGAGCGTTGACCCGCAGGTCAAGCAGCTTCGCGCCGCCGGGGCGACGCATGTGTTCGGAGAAACCGCGAGCGGCGCGAAGAGGCACCGCCGCGAGTTGGCGAAGGCGATCAAGGCGCTTGGCGACGCCTGGGCCGATACCACGACGCCGCACGGGCGGTTGATGCTCACGGTTTTGGGCGGCCTGGCGGAATTCGAGCGCGCCAAAACGCCGCCTTTTCCGACACTTTTGGAGTCATCTGAAATGAGGGGTTGATACAGCTATCTTGTAATCTACTCGAATCTATGTAAAGATCTTCACAATGGAGAGGTTCGTAGGCATAGGCGAAGCGGCGGAAGCGCTGGGGGTGTCGATCACGACGCTCCGGCGCTGGGAGGCCGAAGGCAGGATTCAGGCGGACCACACGCCCGGTGGCCACCGTCGCTATGATCTCGCCAAGCTGCGGCCCGAGCAATTCCGCGCCGCGAGCGACGCGGCGCGCAAGACGATCGCCTACGCCCGTGTTTCCAGCCACGACCAAAAGGACGATCTGGAGCGCCAGAAGCAGGTGCTGGAGCTGTATTGCGCCCGCCAGGGCTGGACGTTCGAGGTCGTCGCCGACCTCGGTTCCGGCATGAACTATCACAAGAAGGGTCTGAAAAAGTTGCTGGCGGCGATTATCGACGGCTCCGTGGGCCGGCTGGTGATCGCCCACAAGGACCGGTTGCTGCGTTTCGGAGCGGAACTGGTTTTTGCCATTTGCGAAGCCAAGAACGTCGAGGTGGTGATCCTCAACCGGGGTGAGGATACCAGCTTCGAGGAAGACCTCGCCAAGGACGTGCTGGAGATCATTACCGTGTTTTCCGCGCGGCTTTATGGCTCGCGCTCGCACAAGAACCAGAAATTGCTGGACGGCGTGAAACGGGCGGTGGAGGATTCGCAATCATGCTGATCGCCCATTGTATCGCCCTTGATCCGACCGACAGACAGCGGACCTATTTCGCCCGTGCATCCGGCGCGGCGCGGTTTTCCTACAATTGGGCGCTGGGGGAATGGAAACGGCAAGTTGCGGCGCGCAAGGACGATCCCGGCCTGCCGGCGCCGTCCGACGCCAGCTTGCGGCGGCAATTGAACGCGCTCAAGCGCGAGCAGTTTCCGTGGATGTTCGACGTGACGAAGTGCGCCGCGCAGGAGGCGATCATCGACCTCGGCGCCGCGTTCCGGGCATTTTTCGAAAAGCGCGGCAAATATCCGCGATTCAAGAAACGTGGCGTCCACGACAGCTTTTGCGCCGCCAACGAGGCGGGGACGTTTCGCGTCGAAGGCAGACGCATCAAACTTCCCGTCATTGGCTGGGTGCGGATGCGCGAGGCTGTGCGCTTCGCCGGCAAGCTGAAGCGCCTCACCGTGTCGCGCGAAGCGGACCGCTGGTTCGCCAGCGTCATGGTCGAAACCGATGACGTGAAGCCTGTGCTTCAGCCGCAAGCCGTCGTCGGCGTCGATCTCGGCGTGACCACGCTGGCGATGCTGAGCCAGGGCGAGCCCATTCCTGGCCCGAAGGCGCATAAGATACTGTTGAAACGCCTGCGGCGCTCCAACAAGGCGCTGGCGCGCAAGCGCAAGGGCTCCGCCAACCGTCGCAAGGCAAAGGCTAAGCTGGCGGGGCTGCACGCCCGCATCGGCAACATCAGGCGCGACGCGACGCACAAGGCGACGACGATGCTGGCGAAAACATATCGCCGCATCGGAATCGAGAATTTGAACGTGCGGGGCATGGCGCGCAATCGGCGCCTCGCCCGCTCGATCATGGATGGCGGTTTTTTCGAGTTTCGCCGGCAGCTCGAATACAAGGCCCGTTTTTACGGCGCAGCCGTCGTGGTCGCGGATCGGTGGTTTCCCTCGAGCAAGACTTGTTCTTGCTGCGGTTCGGTCAAGATCGAACTGGCGCTGTCGCAGCGGATGTTCAAATGCGACGATTGTGGTTTGGAGATCAGCCGCGACCTGAATGCCGCGCGCAATCTCGAGCATCTGGCCGCGAGCTTCGCGGCGTCAGCCTGTGGAGAGGCGCGCTCTGGCGCGGGGCGCAGGCCCCGCGTGAAACGAGCCTCTGTGAAGCAGGAACCAGACGGCAAGGCCGCCGCGTAGCTTTAATCAGCTATGGGTAGAATTGTGTAGGTTCTGGAGAGCGGTATAGCTCGAGGGCATCGTGCATCTCCGGTGGAGCTATCATTATATGATACTTTGACCTCCCGGTCGATGCTTGCGCTCCCGGGTCGCCTCGGCCCAAGCAGCCGGGGTCGGCGTCTCTGCTTAGCGAAAGCGAAGTAGAGACACACGGTCAGTCGAAAGCGATGTCGCGCGTCCGGGCTCGCAACGTGTGCGTCCAGAGGCGTATGCGCCGAGGCAGGCCGTCGGGCGATAGCTCGATGGCGCCGATGATGCGCATCTTGCCGACCGCGCTGCGGCCTTGTCCGCCGGCGATAGGATCGTCTTTGGTGCGGTAGGGAATGTCGCTCTCGTCGACCTCGACGAGATCTTCGAGGAGCGACC
>JAJXZC010000393.1 GCA_021780275.1 Pseudomonadota bacterium | reverse complement strand
CGCGATCGCTGTGCCCGCGTCTGGCTGGTCAGGACCATCAGCGCGAGCATGAAGGCCGAGGTGATGGCAAGTCCGCCCCATGCTGCCCGCGAAAACGCCAGCAGGATGGCGAGCGCCATGACGCCCAGCGCGATCGCGCTGCGGAAAGATTTTCGGAAGTTGTCGGAGACGACGCTTTGCAGAACGAACAGCGCGGGAAGGATCAGGAACGCGCCCAGCACGTTCGGATCCTTGAAGGTACCGCGCCCGCGCTCATACAGCGTCAGCAGGTCATGCCCGCCGGGGACGAGGTTGAAGTAGCCGGCAATGGCTGAGGTTGCCGCGATCAACGCGCCCACGATCAGGCCGCGGCGAAGCATGTCAAGCCGCGCAGTGGTGTCCTCGGAGATGACCATGGCAAAGAACATGACCGTGACGGCCATGTACCACGATGTTGCGATCCAGTTCGCGACCTCCGGCTTGTCCATGAAGGGAATGGCACCGATGGAATAGCCGACATTGATCAGGAACAGCAGCAGCAACAGGGGCAGGAAGGCGAGTCGGAGCCGCAGACCGGTGGCGAAGAAAATGATGGCGGCGGTGAGCGTCATCAGCTCATAAGGACTCGGCTCGATGAAAACGATCGCGCCGCTGGCTCCCACCAGCCAAACCAGCATCCGTTGCAGCGCCAGCACACGGGGCGCTGATGTCACCGATGAAGGAAAGCCCTCGGCTGTCGCCGCATACGCCATGGACACACTCGACTCACGCAACCGGTACAAAAGTCGAAATGCGCGTCGAGCGAATTCCGACGATATCCTTTCGTCATGCCCCGCGAAGGCGGGGCATCAATAGGCGTTTTCGCTCTTCGTCATGAGCGCCAAAGGCGTCTTGAGAAGGATGTAGAGATCAAACAATGCCGACCAGTTCTCGATGTAATAGAGGTCGAATTCGACGCGCTTCTGGATCTTTTCTTCGCTGTCGATTTCGCCGCGCCAGCCGTTGATCTGGGCCCAGCCGGTGATACCGGGCTTGACGCGGTGGCGGGCGAAATAACCATCCACCGCTTCATCGAACAGTCGGCTCTGCAATTTGCCCTGCACCGCGTGCGGACGGGGCCCGACCAGCGAGAGATTGCCCTTGAACACGACGTTGAAGAGCTGCGGTAGTTCATCGAGGCTGGTCTTGCGGATGAAGCGCCCGACGGGCGTGACGCGGCTGTCATTCTTGGTCACGACCTTCGAGGCCAACGGATCGGCCTGATCGTGGTACAGCGAGCGAAACTTGAAGACGTCGATACGCTCGTTGTTGAACCCGAAGCGCTTCTGGCGGAACAGCACCGGACCAGGACTGTCGAGCTTGACCGCGAGCGCGACCAGCGCCATGACCGGCGCGGCCAACACCAGGATGATGCCGCCGACGAAGTGGTCGAACATCCACTTTATCACCAGATCCCAGTCAGTGATCGGCGCCTCGAACACGTTGAGGGTCGGAATCTTGCCGAGATAGGAATAGGAGCGGGGACGGAAGCGTAACTTGTTGGTGTGGGCGGAAAGCCTGATGTCCACCGGCAGCACCCACAATTTCTTCAGCATTTCGAGAATTCGCGACTCCGCCGAAATAGGAAGGGCGAACAGCACGAGGTCGACGCGGGTGCGCCGGGCAAACTCGACGATATCGTCGACCTTGCCGAGTTTTGGGCTGCCGGCACAGGTATCGAGCGCGCGGTTGTCGTTGCGGTCGTCGAATACGCCGAGGACATCGATATCTGAATCGTCCTGCACCTTGAGCGCTTCGATCAGCTTCTCGCCGTTCTGGTCCGATCCGACCACGATGGTGCGGCGGTCAAGCCGGCCCTGACGCGCCCAATGGCGCACCAGCGTGCGGAGCAACAGCCGTCCGGCGACGAGGGCTGCGAGGCCGAAAATGAAAAATGCCGAAAGCCAGAGCCTGGATATCTCGCCGTCGAGTTTCGCGAAGAAGGACGCACCGATGAACAGCAGGAATACGAACGCCCAGGATGAGATCATCCGCGTCATCTGGCGCAGCTGGCCGCGAAATATCTGTACGTCGTAGATGTCGGATGCCTGGAAGCAGATCACGGCGGTGACGGTCATGCCGAAAATGGCCGCGACATATTCCCAGTGAAAGCCGGTGAGAGGCGCCATATATCCGAGATAGAGCGCTATGCCGATGAAGCTCAGCAACACAAGATCGGCGGCGCGAACCACGCCTGCGATCACGATCGGCGAGTAAGCCCGCTGCACCTTCTGATTGGCGACCGCAAGCGCGGCCTGCGACAGCCGGCGGCGCCGTTCAATCGGAGGACGATCCGCTGTGGCGGTAGCTGAGGCCGCGGACGCGGAATCTGACATCGAGAGTGCGTTGACCGGTTCCAATTTATTCAAGTCCGTGCTTGCACGGGCATTCAGGCATGCGCGCGCCGAGGCGGAATTCCCCGCCTCACGGCTTAGAGGACAAATCGGAAGAAACAGTTATCGGTTGTAAAGGACGGTTAACGCTCTGCAAACGCGTCGCGGTAACCGGCCAGGACCCCTTCGACCATGGCCTTCTGCGAAAAGTGCATGAAAATTCGCTCGCGCAGGGATTTAGCGCGCGCCAGCGTAGCGGCGGTATCGCCAAGCGCGGTCTCGATCGCATCCGCCATGGCGCTGACCGTGTTGAGAGCGAACAATGCGTCAGTATGCGCTCCAAATATCTCGGGAATGCCGCCGACATTTGCCGCGATCATCGGAATT
>JAJXZC010000746.1 GCA_021780275.1 Pseudomonadota bacterium | reverse complement strand
CGCAGAGCATTTCGAGCGGCAGACGGGCTCAAGCTGGAGACCGCGCGCCGGCTCCATGGTCAATCATCGCAATCTCACCTCTGCAATGATCGACTCCAGGGATTTCATCGCAGCCAAAAAACGCGCGGAAACGCAAGTGCTCATCCCCGCCGGTCCGAAAATCGCCTTCTCCGGTGGCGAGGCCGGCGATCACGGACTGATTTGGGCCAAGCTCGACCAGGTCCACGCCAAACATCCCGACATGGTGCTGCTGCATGGCGGCTCGACGAAAGGCGCCGAGATGATCGCCGCCCGCTGGGCAGACCATCGCAAAGTGCAACAGATCGCCTTCAAGCCCGACTGGGCCAAACACGCCAAGGCGGCGCCCTTCAAGCGCAACGATCAGATGCTGAACGTGATGCCGATTGGCGTCATCATTGTTCCCGGCACGGGGATTCAGGACAATCTAGCCGACAAGGCGCGAAAGTTGGGCATTCCGGTCTATCGCTTTGAGAAAGGCGGCGCGTGATGCGTCGTCCGGCATGCCCCCGTCAGGCGCGATAGGCGCCCTGCCGGGAGCCTTCGGCGGAGCGAGGACGATGCACGAACAGACCCGTTTTGACCCAAGGTGGTAATTCGCGCCTGGAATCCTCATCGGCTCCTATGGGCGGAGAGCGATCAATCGTCGAATTGTCGCTGTTCGCCCGATACCGGACATCGCTTTCACAGGTAACGCGGCCATAAATCGGCCTTAGGCGCCGGCATGGATCCTTTTTATGCAAGACGGCCGTGATCGTGGCTCTCGTCCGCCAAGGCTTCGATCACGCGGCAATCCCGCGCCCCGCCCTGGCCGTCGCAAGCAATCATTTGCCCCAGCTCCGTCTTAAGCGCGTTGAGGCGCGCAATCCGCTGCTCGACATCCGCGAGCCGCGCGCGGGCGATCTCGTCCGCAGCCGCGCAAGACTGATCGGGGGCATCCTGAAGCGAAAGCAGGGTGCGGATGGCGTCCACGTCGAAGCCCAACTCCCTCGCATGGCGAATGAATGACAGGCGGCGAAGATCCTGCGCGGAATAAAGCCGCCGATTGGCGTCCGTGCGCGGCGGCGGCGACAGCAGGCCGATCTGCTCGTAATAGCGGATTGTAGGCGCCTTCACGCCGCTGATCCGCGCGGCTTCGCCGATAGCAGCGTCTTTTTTTTTCATGGCCGCGCTTGCTCCTCTAGTGACTAGAGGATGTAGCCTCCTCTAACCTAATGCAAGAGTTTCGAGGAAAAGACCGATGGATCAACCGCTCGCGCAGAGCCGCTACCGCGTCGAAGGCATGGATTGCGGCTCCTGCGCCGCCAAGATCGAGAAGGCAGTGCGGCGCGCGCCGGGCGTGGCGGATGTGAAGGTTTCAGTCGCCGCAGGAACGATGCATGTTCGCTATTCAAGCGAAAGCGACCTATCTGCGCTGGAAAAAAGCGTGACGGCGCTGGGTTACCGTCTGGAGCCAATAACAGGGGGCGCGCAATCAACCCGAGCCGCCGATCGCGGTCATCATCATGATGGCTGCCGCGGCCATGGCAACGAACATTCGCATGATCATGGCGGCCATGGTCATGGTCACCAACACAATCATGAAGGCGTCTGCGCAACCACAGCGCCCGCCGAGGGCCGCCGCCGCGAAGCGATTCCAAGACTTTTCCGCCTGTCGCGCAAGGCGGTACTGACGCTCGTCTGCGGAGCCGCGCTGCTTGTCGCTTTCGCCGTCAGCCGCGCCGCGCCTGCCGCCTCGACCTACGCTTTTTTCGCCGCGATGCTGGTCGGCCTTGCCCCGATCGCTTGGCGCGCCTTCATCGCGGCGCGGCACGGAACTCCGTTCTCGATTGAAACCCTGATGACTGTTGCGGCGATAGGCGCGGTCGCGATCGACGCGGGCGAAGAAGCCGCCACCGTCATCTTCCTCTTCCTGGTCGGAGAATTGCTCGAAGGTTTTGCCGCGGGCAAGGCGCGCGCCAGCATTCATTCGCTGGCTGAACTTGCGCCGGCGACAGCGCAGCTTGAGCGCGACGGCGTCGTGCGCGAAGTCGCGTCCGCCAGTCTGAATAAAAGCGATATCGTTCTGGTTCGTCCGGGCGACCGCATAGCGGCGGATGGCGCGATCCTTTCAGGCGACAGCCGCGTCAACGAAGCGCCGGTGACAGGCGAAAGCCTTCCCATCCACAAGACCGCAGGGGCAAAGGTTTTCGCGGGCTCGCTCAATGGCGACGGCGCCTTGCGGATCGAGGTGACCGCGACGGCGGCTGACAATACGATCGCGCGCGTGGCGCGGCTCGTCGAGGAAGCGCAGGAAGCCAAAGCGCCGACCGAACGCTTCATCGAACGCTTTGCGCGCTTTTATACGCCGGGCGTGGTTATCGTCGCCGCCGCTGTCGCCGTCGTGCCGCCGCTCGCGGTCGGCGCTTCGTGGAGAGAGTGGATTTACAAGGGTCTGGCCCTGCTGTTGATCGGCTGCCCCTGCGCGCTCGTCATTTCCACCCCAGCTGCGATCGCCGCCAGCCTTGCGGCCGGCGCGCGTCGCGGCCTGTTGCTCAAAGGCGGCGCCGTGCTGGAGAATTTGGGACGGGTTAAAGTCGCATGCTTCGACAAGACGGGCACGCTGACTACAGGCAAGCCCAAAGTCACCGACGTGATCGGCTTCGGTCGCGACGGCAAGACCATCTTGCGGCTTGCGGCGGCGCTGGAGGCGGCATCGAACCATCCGCTGGCGGCGGCGGTGCGCGCCGAAGCAGAGTCGAGAGGCTTGCCTTGGCCTGTGGCGGCGGGCGTGACGGAATTCAGCGGCAAAGGCGTCGCGGCGACCGTCGACGGCCAAATGGTCTTTTTCGGCTCACCCGCCGCCGCGGGGGAGCGCGCCGCATTCACAGCTGAGCAGGATGCGCGCGTCGCGGCCCTGCACGCCGAAGGCAAGACGGTTTCGGCGCTGACCGTCGCCGGCGTTGCAGCGGGCGCCATCGCCATGCGCGACGAGCCCCGCGCCGACGCGGCCTCCGGCCTTGCGGCGTTGGCGAAGGCCGGAATCAAGACCATGATGCTGACTGGCGACAATCGTCGCACTGCGGAAGCGATCGGCAAAAAGCTTGGCGTCGAGACGCGCGCGGAGCTGATGCCGGAAGACAAGCAGCGCATCGTGCGCGAACTGCAAAGCCAGGGCCTTATCGTCTCAAAGATTGGCGACGGCATCAATGACGCGCCGGCGCTCGCCGCCGCCGACGTCGGTATCGCCATGGACGGGAGTGCCGATGTGGCGCTGGAAGCCGCTGACGCCGCCGTGTTCCATGGTCGCGTCGGCGATGTGGCGGCGATGGTCGCGCTGTCGCAGAGGACCATGCGTAATATCCGGCAGAACGTGACCATCGCGCTCGGACTGAAGGCGGTTTTTCTTGTCACCACGCTTGCCGGCATGACCGGCCTGTGGCCGGCCATTCTCGCCGACACTGGAGCGACGGTGCTGGTGACGGCGAACGCGTTGCGGCTGTTGCGCGCCGACGCCGGCATGGAATGATCGAAATCGTGCGGTGCGCAGACGAAACTGATAATGAGCGCCGATGATCAAAGAACATGCGCTTTCCCATTTGTGGCCGGGCGTGCCGCTGGCCTTCGGCTCCGCCGTTCTCTTCGGCGTCACAGCGCCTCTCGCAAAAATGCTGCTGGCCGACTTCGACCCGCAACTTCTGGCGGGGAGCCTCTATCTCGGCGCTGGCGTTGGCCTCGCGGGGCTGCAATTCGGCCGCCGCACGCTCGGAATGCCCTCAACCGAAGCGCCACTGCGGGCCTCTGACCTGCCCTGGCTCGTGGCTATCGTTCTCGCCGGCGGCGTGTTGGGCCCGTTGCTGCTGATGGAGGGTCTGAGCGCGACCAACGCCGCCAACGCCTCGCTCCTACTCAATCTCGAAGGGCTAGCGACCATGGCGATCGCCTGGCTAGTCTTCCGCGAAAATGTCGACGCGCGGCTGCTCGCTGGCGCCGCCGCCATTCTAATCGGCGCGGCGCTGCTTTCATGGCGGGGGCGTGGGTTGTCGCTGGATCGGGGCGCCCTTCTGGTTTCTGGCGCCTGCTTCGCCTGGGGAATCGACAACAACCTGACGCGCAAATTGTCGTCGGCCGACCCAGTCATCATAGCTGCGATCAAGGGACTCGTCGCTGGCGCGGTCAATGTCGCAGCGGCTTTTGTCCGAGGCGCCGCGATTCCGGCGCCGCCGACCATGGGCGCGGCGGCGTTGCTGGGCTTCTTCAGCGTTGGCGTCAGCCTGGTGCTGTTTATCCTTGCGCTGCGGCATTTGGGGACGGCGCGGACCGGCGCCTATTTTTCCCTTGCTCCCTTCATCGGCGCGCTAACCGCCATCGCTTTGCTCCATGAACAGGCGACGCTCAAACTCGCCCTGGCAGGCGTGTTGATGGCGGTCGGCGTCTGGCTGCATCTTGCCGAACGTCATGACCATGAACATGAGCACGAGGCGCTGGAGCACGAACACGCCCACGTGCATGACAAACACCATCAACATAGCCATGACGAAGAACCGGCCGTCGAGCCGCACTCTCATCGGCATTGTCACGAGCGGATGGTTCATTCCCATCCGCATTATCCGGATTTGCATCACCGGCACGGGCATGGTTGATGCCGCCACGGCGCAAGTAAATATCCCCCGGCAAAGCCGGGGGCTTTAGGATTGGAGCCGCTCGAAGCGGCTGGCGGGGTCGCTGACGCGGCCCCGGAACTTCGAGCCACCTGAAGGTGGCTGTGTTCAGCGCCAAAGATTGAGTTGCTCCAATCTCATGTCTTCTTTTTCCTGGTTGCGAATATAGGCGCGGATCGCTTCCTCATCTCGCCCGACCGTGTTCACGAAAAAACCTCGCGCCCAAAAATGCTGCCCCACGAAGCTGCGTTTGCGCTCACCATAGACCCGCGCCAGATGGATCGCGCTCTTGCCCTTGATGAAGCCGACGACCTGCGACACCGCATATTTCGGCGGGATTGACAGCAGCATGTGCACGTGATCGGGCATCAGATGCCCTTCCTCAACTTTCGATTCCTTCTGAAGCGCGAGCTTGCGGAACACTTCGCCCAAATGCCGGCGCAACCCCTGATACAGCGTCTTGCGTCGGCACTTCGGAATGAAGACAACATGATATTTGCAGTCCCAGGTCGTGTGGCTTAGGCTCTCGTACTCGTCCATCGGTGGAGTTCCTTTCGTGTGAGTGGCTGCTCACGTTGGAACTTCACTGGTGGACTACCGGGAACGTCAAACTACTACTGCCTCCCCGGCATAGCCGGGGGGTCTCTCGCTTACGCTAGCGTCTGCGATGTAAAAGCGCGACCTCGACGGGAGGTTGATAGTGAAGTTCAAGCTGATGCTTACGCTTACGGCTATGGGGCGCTTCTGGCGGCGCCTCTCGCGATGGGCGCCTGGGCGGTCGGATTGCAGGCGATGGACAATGTCCATGTCGTCGAGCAAGGCTCACTTTATCGATCGGCGCAGCTAAGCCGCGCTGAATTAGACGAGCTTTTGAACGAATACAGCATACGCACGGTGATCAATCTGCGCGGGGCCGGTAAGGGCGCTAGCTGGTACGACGACGAAATCGCGGCGAGTGAGAAGCCGGGCGTCGGGCATATCGACATCGGAATGTCAACTCAGGCTGATCCGTCCTCCGCGACGATCGGCAAATTGATCGAGGCACTTCGCGACGCGCCGCGTCCAATCCTCGTCCATTGCAAGGATGGCCGCCGCATTCGATTCTCATTAAGCTCAGGCGGACGGACATACAGCCTAGCCGTCTAAAAGAGCGAGCGACGAACTGCAGGCTCCGCCAAGAACCGATTTTCTGACCGGATCGGCGCGCGGCTTCTCACATTGGCCGCGAAACCGGATTAGCCGCCGCATGTTTGACGGCGGACAACTTCAAGCTCTCATGCGCTGATTAGAAGAGGTCGGCGATGGCGACGTCGCGACGTCCTTCACGGGCATGAGCTCCACTGGGTTCCCTGGGTTCAGGCCTTCCGCAAGAGCGGCCTCTGCTTTTTGTGCCTACACCCAGGCTAGCGTTCCTGCGCTTGCCCGAGCTCAACCGGGAAGCGGCTGGATCGAACGTCGACGACCTCAAGATAGATAGGGACCGACCATGACGACGAACACACTCTCGACCATTACCTGTCCGTCTTGCGGCCATCGGGCCACCGAGATGATGCCGACGGACGCGTTCATATCGTCTTATGAATGCAAGGGGTGCGGAACCGTGTTTCACCCTAAGCCTGGGCATGACTGCGTGTTCTGCTCCTATGGCGACATTCCCTGCCCGCCAGTTCAGGCACAGCGTGCGGCAAGCGCCAAAGAAGGATCGTGTTGCGGCGCTTGCGGCGGCTGACCATGCTGGCGCTCGCCACCGCCCGCGCCTTTCTCCAAGAGGCGGCAAAACGCCGGCAACTGGTGACCTACCGAGATATGGCGAGGGCCTTGCTGGTAACGCCGCCCAATACTATCCATCAGGTGACGGTCGCGCTGGAGCGTCTGATGAAGGAGGACGCCGTTGCGCGTCGCCCCTTCATCGCGGCGATCGCCGTCAGCGCAACGCTCGGCGACCTTCCCAGACGGGGTTTTTTCGACTGCGCCAGCCGCCTCGGCCGTTTCGCAGGCGACCCTGACAGCCAGGACGCCACAACGTTTCACGCGAAAGAAGTGGCCGCCGCGTTCGCTTTTTGGGGCAGCGCCGAAGCGCCGCCGACACAAAGCCTTGGACGTCAAACTAGAAGTTGACGGCGCCGTTTGCTCGGGCGCCACCTTCTGCTTGGGCAGGCAGAAAAAGCCTCAAGGTCGTTCTCGCTCCAGGTTTGCTCTCGATCTCGACGGCCCCCCAGACTGGTGCACGAAACTGAAATTTCGGGAGCGCCTTTGGGCAAGCCAGCCAATTGGGGGGAACGGTTGCACATTTCCTCGTCAAAGCCGGGGAAGTTGCGAGCGCCAACAGGCTTAGACCAAAATCTCAAACGATTTGAGCCATGGCGTCGGAGGGCTCGCGCAACACATAGCCGCGGCCCCGGACGATCTCGATATAATTGCGGTGGCGGAATCTGCTTCCGCGCAAATGTTTCATATGGCGTCCTCTTCTACTTCACGCTGCGCGTTTTTGAGTATCCGGCGGAGATGACTGCCGCGTCATGAAATTTTTGAACTCAGCGCAGCGCCGCTGGGGCCGCTCTTGCGCCTATTCCGGCCCTTAAAGGAAGTCGCTGTGCGGACGCCTGCTGGAGCGGTCGGCAGTTCACGCTCGCGCGGCGACCGACCGCTCGGGGTCGACTCCGGAATAGCTGCCGACCAACCACGAATTCCCGCTTATGGCGCATCCTTGCCGTTGCAACCGCCATTCGCGAGCTTCCGCAATCCGCGCCGACAGCGGCTTTAGGGAGCTGATCTGGGTCGAGGCGACGCTCAACGCTGAAAGATTCTATCGGCGCCATGGGTTCCGCAGGATGGGTCCCGCGCAATTCTCGCACGGTCTCGACGGGCTTCGCATCGAAGTCGTTCTCATGGAGCTGTGAGCGCGCGTAGTGCGCGGTCGCCGCCGAACCATTCCGGTTGGAGACGTTGACGCCGGGCAAGCCGAAGACATCAGGGCCATGTTGAGCCTGGCGACGCGTACGCGGTCGCCCTGGCGAAAGCGGCGCGTGGCCGGGCGAGTCTTTCTCCTTGGGTCGGCCGCTTCGAAGTCCATCCCCTTCTTCTTGACGCCTTTGTGCGGGTCTCGCCCACCTCATGCCGTCAACCCCGCTGCGGGGGTTCCCCTGCGCTGGCGCTCCGGTGACGGCGGCGGCCGGCCCCTTCCTTTTGGCGTCATCGGGGATGGTCCCCGAGCAACCTCAAGGAGAATACGATATGGCCACGATCGCCACCCTCACCCTGAAGGCCGACGGCAATCTCGAAGGCACGCTCGCCACGCTCAATGTCACCGCGCCGATCGCACTCGTTCCGAACGGCCGCAAGGTGAAGGACAACGAGCCCGACTACCGCATCGTCTCGCGTAAAAACGGCTTCGAGCTCGGCGCCGGCTGGAATCGGATCTCCAAGAACACCGGCGAGCAATACATCTCGGTGTCGCTCTCGGCGCCCGAATTCGGCACGATCTACGGCAACGTGGCGCCGGCCCCCGGCGACGACCCGGCCAAGAAGGTCATCATCTGGAACCCCGCTAGCTGACGAGCGCCGGACCCGCCCCGCGACGCGAGTCGCGGGGGCGGTATCTACCCCGAATGGGGCCTTTCCTCCGGCACCGGAATCGATGGTCATAATTTTGCCGAATCGGCCAACCGACTCGCATGTCCTGCGGTTGGCGCGAATACTTGTCACTTCTGATCGAAGTGCTGTTTTGTGATTCGTTCTGTGCATCCTGGCCGGCGGAAATACCAAGAGATGCGCCGCAAGGCATTGAAATCATTACGTGAAACATAACGGGCCGGGTGAACAAACCTTCCTTGTTAAGAAAGTGTTAACTTTAAAGTTGTGGACGAGGGGGCCGAATCGTGGCCTAGCTCTGACGGGTGTGTGGCGTTAAATCGCCTCCAAACCGTCAGAGAGGGCTCATGACGATAATGGCTGATCCAGCGGTACTCATCGCGAGGGAGCAACCGGAAGACAAGATTGTGCGACACGCTGCCGCCTTGTCTAGCCAATTACAAATCCTCCGGGAGCGGATGTATCCGCCCCATGCCCAGAAGGGCCTGCGAAACTTTATGACGCAGGAGGTATCGAAGCTTACTTCGATACCGGAATCGACGCTGCGCACGATGTCGAATGATGGGAAAGGTCCTATCCCTGCTCGCCTTGATAACAATCATCGGGCTTATACCCTCGCGCAGATCAACGAACTCAGAACTATGTTCGCGGCCCAAAAGCCATCCGAGGCGTCGCGGTTCCTGCCGAGACGGCGCGCGGGCGAGCATCTGCAAATCCTCGCAGTCGTGAATTTCAAGGGTGGTAGCGCCAAGACGACGACCAGTGCCCATCTTGCGCATTTTCTTGCGCTTCACGGCTATCGCGTCTTGGCGATTGACCTCGATCCGCAAGCCTCCCTCTCCGCAATGTTCGGAGCCCAGCCTGAGATGGACGTTGGCGACAACGAGACGATCTATGCGCCACTGCGCTACGGACCAGAACGACGCCCGATGCGAGAGGTGATCCGCAAGACATACTTCGATGGCATCGATCTCATCCCCGGTAACATCGAGGTGATGGAATACGAACATGAGACACCACGGGTTCTCGCAGAGAGAAGTGTCAAGAGGGACAGCTTCTTCTTCGAGCGCCTCCGGCTTGCGATTGCTGAGATCGACGACGACTACGACGTGGTCGTGCTGGATACTCCTCCTTCCCTCGGATTTCTGACACTCGGAGCGATTTACGCCGCAACTGGTCTCATCGTCACCGTGCATCCGGCGATGCTCGACGTGATGTCGATGAGCCAGTTCCTGCTAATGATGAGCGACATGATTCGGGTCATTCACGAAGCCGGGGCGGTGCTGAAGCAGGACTTTTTGCATTACCTGATTACCCGGCATGATCCGAATGATCAGCCGCAGGCGCAAGTCGTCTCCCTGCTTCGACACCTTTTTGCGGCGGACGTTCTGATGCCTACGGCGGTCGAAAGCACCGCGATCGAAAGCGCGGGCTTGGCCAAGCGCACGCTGTACGAGCTTGAGCCGGGCAATATTGGCCGTGACACCTTTCGACGCGCGCGCGAGTCGATGGATGCGGTCAACGAGAGAATACTCGAACTGATTACCGAGAGCTGGGGACGGCGATGAGCAAGAAGCCATCTGGCAAATCGATCATCGCAAATTTTGGAGCGCTGTCGTCCTCACCGTTAGCGGCAGATGAAGCTGCTCCATTGCGGCCGCCTGCGCAGCCGATAGCTCGCGTCGGCGCGGGTGTCATCGGCGCGACGCAACGGAGCCTGAGCGATATTCGTGAAGAACGGGATCGGCTTCAGGCCTTGGTTGCAGCGGGAGGCGGACTGGAGCTTGATCCAAGCCTTATCGACCCCTCCCCTTTTCCAGACCGCCTGCCCGATGATAGCGACAATGACTTCGAGACGCTAAAACGCCTGATCTCCGACGAGGGTCAGAAAATCCCGATCCAAGTCCGTACGCATCCCAGCGTTCCGGACCGATATCAGATCGTGTACGGCCATCGTCGATGGCGAGCTTGTCGTGACCTGGGCATCAAGATCAAGGTGATCTTGATCGAGCTGTCCGACAGCGAGCTTGTTGTTGCACAGGGCATCGAGAACGCCGCACGACAAGATCTTAGCTGGATCGAGCGCGCGCTGTTTGCCTGGCGGATGGATCAGACGGGGATCAAAGCTCGCGACATCCGCGCATCTTTGGCGGTCGATGATCCAGAGCTGGCGCGACTACGATCGGTGTGTCGCACACTTGCAGTTGATGTCATCGAGGCGATTGGGCGAGCGCCGAAAGTCGGCCGCCCACGCTGGGTCGAACTTGCTTCGATCGTTGCGAGCGAACCGACTGCCCTGCAGCGCGTCCGCGAAACCTTGTCAGCTGACAAGGTTTCCGCCCTTCCATCTGATGACCGCTTCCGTCATGTCCTAATGGCAGTGAAGAGGCGGACGTCCGACGAGAAGCGAGTAATCGAGATGAAATCGCCACGCGGGCACGTTGTCGGCAAAGCGTCGT
>JAJXZC010000433.1 GCA_021780275.1 Pseudomonadota bacterium | reverse complement strand
GAACTCGGCGATGCAAAATCAGCCATGGACAAGGCCGCCAAGGTTATGCAGGCGACCTACCGCGCGCCGTACCTCGCGCATGCCTGCATGGAGCCGATGAATTGCACCGTGCATATCAAGGGCGACAAGGCCGAAGTCTGGATGGGTTCGCAGGACGCGCTCGGGACGCGTGGCCGCGTCGCCGACATCTCGGGCCTCAAGTTCGAGAACGTCACCTTCCATCCGCTCATGCTCGGTGGTGGTTTCGGTCGCCGCGTGCCCGTGCGCCCCGGCTTCTTCGAGTTCCCGAGCGAGATCGATTTCGCAACCATGATCGCCAAGGAAGTCGATGCGCCCGTGCAGCTTCTCTACACGCGTGAAGACGACATCCAGCATGACGCCTATCGCATCGCGGTCACCTCGAACTTCAAGGTTGGTCTCGATGCCAAGGGCATGCCTATCGTCTGGCAGAATCGCTACATGCTGAAGGACGATCCCGCAGGCGCTGCGCATATTCCCTATGCCGTGCCCAACCAGTCGATCCGTTACGCCGAAGGCCAGTCGATCGTGCCGCGCGGTCCCTGGCGTTCCGTCGCCCACTCGCAGCACACCTTCTTCAAGGAAAGTTTCATGGACGAACTCGCCCATGAAGCCGGTATGGACCCCTTCGAATACCGCCGCGCGCTTCTCAAAGACAACCCGCGCCACCTCGCCGTTCTGGAAATGGCTGCCGAGAAAGCAGGCTGGAGCAAGCCGCTCCCCAAGGGCCGCGCCCGCGGCATCGCCATTCAGGAAGCCTTCAAGACCATCGTGGCTGAAGTCGCTGAAGTCTCGGTCAGCGATGCAGGCGAGGTGAAAGTCCACCACGTCACCGCCGTCGTCGATTGCGGCAACGTGATCAATCCCGGCACCGCCGCGCGTCAGGTCGAAAGCGGCATCATCTACGGCCTCACCGCCGCGCTCTATGGCGAGATTTCCATCGCCGATGGCGCGGTCGAACAGTCGAACTTCCCCGACTACCAGATGGTGAAGCTCGCCGATGCGCCCTCGATCGACGTGCATTTCATCGAGAGCGGCGCGCCGCTCGGCGGCATGGGCGAGCCCGGCACGCCGCCGATCGCCGCCGCTGTGTCCAACGCCGTCTTCGCCATCACCGGCAAGCGCGTCCGCGAACTGCCGCTGAAGAACCACGACCTCAAGCCGCTCGGCAACAAGATGGCTCAGGCCGCCGAGTAATTCAGGTTATACAAACACAGAAGCCCGCCTCTCTTGCGAAAGGCGGGCTTTTTTGTGAACTGGCGGCCAGTTTTTAGTGCTGGCTTTCCGGCCCCCAGCAACACGTTAGTGTTGCGACTCAGGCATCGTCACGCGAATGCCTTCCAGCGCCGGCGTCACCTTGATCTGGCAGGACAGGCGCGAATTGTCGGCCACGCCTTCGCAGAAATCGAGCATGGTTTCTTCCATCGGCTCTTTGGCTTCCAGCTTGCCTTCCCATTCTTCCGGCACATAGATCATGCAGGTCGCGCAGGCGCAGGCGCCGCCGCAGTCGGCGTCGATGCCGGGTACCATGTTCTTCGTCGCCGCTTCCATCAGCGTCTGGCCGTCGGCTGCGTCGACCGTGTGCTCCGTGCCGTTGTGTTCGATAAAGGTGACCTTCGTCATACCGGGTGTTCCTTCGATTCTTCTTGTTGTTACAGGCGAGGCCTCAGGCGTTCGCCACTTCCTTCATGTTGATGCTTTCGTCGGCGAGCCGTGCCGGGTCGAGTTTTGCGTGTTGCGCGATCAGCGTGCGCGACATCATGAATTCCGGCGGACGGTTCACCGCGTCCACCGCGATGAGCACGCCGTCCTTCAGATAGAAGACCGCGAAGTTGCGGTCCGTTTCCGGATTGCCGCGCTTGACGGCTTGCGTATAGCCCTGGCTCAATCCGGCGATCTGGAGTTTCAGGTCGTATTGATCCGACCAGAACCACGGCACCTGATTGTAGGGCTTTGATTTGCCGGTGAGGCTTGCCGCCGCCGTCTTTCCCTGCTCAATGGCGTTCTGCACGCTTTCGAGCCGGAGCCGCCGGCCGTAAATTCCGTTCGGATGATTGGTGCAATCGCCCGCCGCGCAAATGTCGGGATCGCTCGCGTGGCAATTCTCGTCGACGACGATGCCGTTCTCGACCGCGAGCCCCGCTTCCTGCGCGAGTTCGACATTGGGAAGAATGCCGACACCGACGACCACGAAATCGCAAGGGAACTTTTCTCCCTCGCCGGTGACGACGCTCTCCACCTTTTCCTTGCCCTCGAAGCCCGCGACCGTCTCGCCGGTACGGATCTTCACGCCTTCTTCCTTGTGGATGCGCTGATAGAAATGCGAAACGATCGGATCGACGACGCGCGCCATCACGCGGTCGGCCGTTTCGAGCACGGTCACGTCCATCCCATTCTTCTTCGCGACGGCGGCGACTTCGAGCCCGATATAGCCGCCGCCGACGACGACGAGCTTCGCGCCGGCACGGAAATGCGACTGGATTTCGCGAACGTCGCCGACGGTCCGGAGGTAGTGGACGCCCGGCAGATCGAAGCCCGGCACATTGATCTCGCGCACCCGGCTTCCGGTCGCGATGAGAAGCTTGTCGTAGCCGATCGCGCGTCCGTCGCCGGTATGAACGAGATGCGCCTCGCGCTCGATCCGCGTCGCGCGCGTGCCGAGAATGAGCTCGCAGCCGGACTGCGCGTAGAATTCCGCGGGCTTCAGCTCGACGCGGTCGAAGCCG
>JAJXZC010000329.1 GCA_021780275.1 Pseudomonadota bacterium | reverse complement strand
CTGCATGAACAAGACGACCAAGCCAGCGAAGATACCGACTGTAATCCAGTCGTATGCAGTTTCCATGTCCCCCCTCCAACCCAATGGCCTGTGGCATGGGCGAATCCTCCATGCTATGACCCCAAATCACGCAATTTTCAAATGGTTGGGGGGCCCGTGCGTTCAGCATTAATTCTTGGCATCGGCTTGGCGCTGATGACATCTGCCTGCAACAAAAAGGCCGAAGGGCAGACGGTTGCAATCGTGAACGGTGAGGAGATCACCGCCGCCGAGCTCAACGCGGAATTGGCGGCCGCGAACGCAGGCCAGGGTGCAGACAAGGCGGAAATCCGCTCACGCGTCCTTCAGGCAATGATTGACCGGCGGCTGCTCGCCCAACAGGCCAAGAAAGACGGCATCGACAAGTCGCCCGACTTCCTCAACCGCCAGCGCAAGTCGACCGAGGACTTGCTGATCAATATGCTCGCGTCTCGGCAGATCGATACGGCGCAACTTCCGTCCGACCAGGAAATCCAGAGGTATCAGGCGAGCCGTCCGCAAATGTTCGCGAACCGCGAGCAATGGAATCTCGAACAGCTCCGGTTCCAGATGCCGACCGACCCGGCTCAGCGAAAGGCGCTCGCCGAAGCCCAGTCTCTCGCCGAGATCGAGAAGATCCTGACCGACGCCGGGCTGACGTACAACAAGCAGAAAAATCGCCTCGACACGGCGATCATTCCGCAGAACATCTATGGCCAGATTGCGAGCTTGCCGCCTAGCGAACCGTTCGTGATCCCGGTTGGGAAGATCGCCGTGGCGAGTGTCGTCATCGCGCGCGAACCCGCTCCCGTCACGGGCGAGCAGGCCAAGCCGATGGCGGTTGCCGCCATGCGCCGGGAACAGGCCTCGAAGTTCATGCAGAACCGGCTCAAGTCCGTCCGCGACGGAGCGAAGATCGAATATAAGGAAGGGTTCGCGCCGCCGCCTACGAAAAAGTAGGCGGTCGGATGCGCCGGCTCAGCTCTTGGAGTTCGACTCCGTTTGCCCATAGCCGGCGGCGTAATAGTCATCGACGCCGTAGCCTTCGCTGACGAGACCGCCGCGATATTTGTTGAGGATCACGCCCGCCAGGCGATTTTCCCCAAGGAGACCGACGGCATCTTGAATCTCGCGCTGCTTGGTCTTCCCTTCCTCCGCGACCACAATGTACGCGTCCAGCCGACCCATGGCGGTCGACGCGTCGTCATTGGCGAAGACCGGCGGCAGGTCGACGATGAACAGGTTTTTTTCGTCCGACACGCGCATCGAGCGAAGCAGGGTTTGCGCGCGTTCGCTGGCGATCAATTCCGCGGAGTGAATTCGGCCGGCAACCGTCGGCAGGATCAACAGGCGCTCGCCCTCCAGATGATAGACCGACGGAACGTCCGCCCCAGGTGCGGACTGCAAATAGTCGCTGACCCCGCGCTCCGGCGCCAGTCCGAAGAAGTCGCTTAGCGAACCGCGCCTGAGGTCGAGGTCGACGACGTACGTCTGGAACCTGGGGTCGCGGCTGATCGCGGCAGACACGTTGGCCGAGATGAACGATTTACCGACGCTCGGGGTCGCCGACACGACTCCGATCAAGCGCCAGCCGCGCTTGGCCTGAAGTTCGAGCAACCGAGCGCGAATGAGGTTGAAGCTGCGAGAGCGCGCGTCCATGCTGTCGAACCCGAAGATGCCGCGCGAGCGCGCTATCTCGGCATCCCACGGAATCTCAACCGCATCGGAGCGTCCCGGGATCGGGATGATCGACAGCGAAGTTCCTTGCTCACCGTTCAACGGAGACACCCCAGCCGTCTCGTGAAAAGGATTATGCAAGCCGTTTCTCACGCTTCTTGAACAGGCCAAAGCGCTTCTTACGCTGCAAGGTTTGAAGAATTGGTACCACGCCCAGGATCGGCATGCCCATGGATTGCACCTGGGCCGGGCTTCTCAACGGCCGATTCAGAAGCTCGATCAGCATCGCCAATAGCAGGCCGACCGCCAGACCCGCGACCGCGCCCGCGCCGATCATGATCGGGCGGTTGGGCCAGTGTGGCTGATCGGGCATGTTCGGCGGCTCGACCAGAGACAGCCGTTCGGCGCGCTGCTCGTTCGCGAGGCGGGCGCTGCCCTGCGCCCTCATCAGGCTGCCGGCCACGGTCTTGTACTGCTCCCGCAGCGTGTTCGCCTGGCTGCTCAATTGCGAAGCCCGCTCCATGATCGCCGGTCCACGGGCCTGCCCGGCGATCGCCATATTGGCGCGGGAAACAGCAGCGTCGCGCGCCGCCCTCAACTGGGCGATTGCGGCATTGTAGGCCTGGATCTGCTCCTGCAAGAGACTGGTCGCCGACGAATTCGAGCCGCTGCTTTGGGCCGTGCGCTTCAGCGTCGCAACTCGCTCGCGCGCGGCGATGACGTCAGGATGGTTGTCGCTGTACATCGCTTGAGCTGTCGCGAGGGCTACCTCGGCCTGGGCCAGGATCGGATCGCCTCCCCCGCTGCGACTTTGCGCCAGCAACCGGCGGTTCTCGCCTTCCAGCGTTGTGATCTGCGCCGTATAGCTTCCCGTATCCATGAACGCGGGCGCGCCTGCGCCCGAAAGCACCATGCCGTTCTCGGTCTTGAGCGCGGTGATCTGCTGGTCGATCGCGTTGATCTGGGTCTGAAGTTTGCCCGCCTGTTCCTGTAGGTATCGAACGGTGAGGTTCGCCTGGTCTTCGAGCTGGTCGCTATCCATTCGCAGGAACT
>JAJXZC010000577.1 GCA_021780275.1 Pseudomonadota bacterium | reverse complement strand
TGTTGCGCAACAGAAAGTCGATGTCGGTCGGATAGAAGGCCGAGAGACGCTTTTTCGTTTCGACAACGAGATCACCGTCTGCGACCTCGGTGACGAAGTTCGTCCAGCGTGTCCCCTCGATCGCATGCTCGTCAGCATTGGGGATGTCTCCCACATAGAGCGGGAAGGTGCGTCGCCACGCCGAGGGAATGCCCTTGAGGTCGTCCGCGCCGCCTTTGCGGAGCACGCTGCGCACGTGAATGACGGGGACGCCGTATGCGCGGACAGCGCGATGAAATTCGTTGAGGGGCTCCACGATCTCTCGGGCGCGGGGTGCAGGGCAGGGACAATCGGGCGTGTCGGCCAGATGACCTTCATGCATGTCGATCGATATGACGGCCGTATTTTTCAGGCTGACATAGTCCTCGAAGCCTTCCGGCAACTCGCGCTTCGCGCCATAGACATAGGCCTGCATATCGACTTCCCTTATTGAATATCAGCGGCGCTCTTCGCGCACATGCGGTTGGCCGAGGGCGCCCGGCTCATCCGTCGCGCCGCCCCGCTTCGACCAGGCAACCCAGATCATGACGCCGAGCGTCACGACATAGGGGAGCATGAGCATGAAGTATTGGGGCACCTTGATGCCTGCTGCCGCGATGCGCGGCATGGCGCTTTCGATGGCGCCGAAGAGAAGCGCGCCGAGCAGCGCGCGCCAGGGCCGCCAGCGGGCGAAGATGACGAGGGCGAGCGCGATCCAGCCGCGACCCGCTGTGACGTTATCGACCCATATCTTCGTGCTGGCGACCGAGATATAGGCGCCTGCGAGGCCGACCAACCCAGAGCCCGCCATCACCGTCAGGAAGCGATAGGCCGTGACGTTGATGCCGGCAGCGTCAGAGGCTTCCGGGCTTTCGCCGACCGCGCGCAGGCGCAGGCCGACCATGCTGCGCGTCAGCACGCGGTTGACGAGGTAGAAGATCGGGATGATCAGGAAGACGATTATGTCCTGGCTGAAGAATATGTGACCGATGACCGGAATTTCCGAGAGCGGCCAGATGTCGATCCGCCCGATGCCCGTGATGGGCTGGTTCTTCCATTCGAAGAGGTTGCCGAGAAGCGCCGTCAGCCCCTGGCAGAAGAAGACCATGGCGAGGCCCGCGATCACCTGATTGACGCGCAGGAGAACGGTCATGGTCGCAAAGAGCATGGAGACGAGCGCGGCCATGATCATCGCGATGATGATCGCAACGGGCGGATAGCCGCCCATGATCAACGTGGCGCCGATGCCCGAAAGGGCGCCGACCAGCATGATGCCTTCGGCCGTGAGGTTGAGGACACCCGCGCGCTCGCAAAGAATGAGCCCGAGCGCAGCCAGCGCATAGGGGGCCGCATAGCCCGGCGTATTCGCAATCCAGTTGATGAAGAGTTCGTACACCTCAGGCCCTCAGCGAACGATGTGGATGCGATGACGGATCAGGAATTCCGACGCGGCGACGCATATGACAATGATCGCCTGGACGAGCTGAACCATGGCGAAGGGGATTTGGTAGAACACCTGAAGGCTCTGACCGGAGATGAAGAGCATGGAGACCAGCATCGCCACGATCACGGCGACGATGGGATTGTTACGCGACAGGAAGGCGATGAGGATGCCGGAGAAGAGATAGCCGTCGGAGAAATTCTGGATCAGGCGGCCTTCCTGTCCGGAGGCGACGACGAAGCCGGCAATGCCCGCGAGCGCGCCGGACAGAAGCACGGAGATCAGCGTGATACGAGTGACCGGAATGCCGACCGCGCCCGCGACCTTGTCGCTCGCCTGCACGAATTTCATGTAGAATCCGAAGCGGGTGAAGCTGACGAGCCACCAGATGACAAGCGCCGCGATGAGGGCGAGCGGCAACGCGCCGCTAAAGCCGAAGACATCCGGCAGGCGCTCGAAATCCGCATATTTCGGCGAATGGGGAAAGCCGTCCGTCGCATCGCGCCACGGACCGTAGAGCAGGTGATAGAGAAAGTTCAGCGCAACATAGTTCATGAGCAGCGTCGATATGATCTCGTTGACTGCGAGCTTGAGCTTGAGCTGCCCGGCAATCGCCACCCAGGCCATCGCGCAGGCTGCTGCCGTAAAGATCATAATCGGCAGCCGAAGCGCTTCCGGTCCGATGTGGTGAATCGAAATGAATGTGGCGCCGATGCCACCCCAGATCATCTGGCCTTCAAGTCCGAGATTCCAGAAGCGCGCGCGGAAAGCAACGGAAGCGCTTAGCCCAACAAGGATGAAGGGCGCTCCCTGAAAAAACACGGAGCGCAGATTGTCGCTGTCGGTGAGCGTCTCGACGAGGAACTGGTCGACCAGATCGCCGGCTGGAACGCCAGCCCAGATGAGGATGATGGCCGAAATGCCGACGCCAAGCGCAATGAAGCCCGCAAGATAGGCCGCCTGCCACCATGACGAGATGTCGCGCCGGACTTCCAGATTGAAGCGAATTCCGCGCAGGCGGCGCTTTGGCGCTGAGGGAACGGGAATTGTTGAAATTGCGTCCTCAGACATGGCCCACCATGGCGCGTCCTACTTGTTGCCGGTCGGCCGGCGCGTCGAACTCGGCGACGAGGCGGCCATGTGTCATCACGCCGATCCGGTCGGAAAGGGCGAGCACCTCATCGAGGTCCTCGCTGATCAGGATCACCGCAGCGCCGCTTTCGCGCGCCGACATCAGGCGCGAATGGACAGCAGCGGTCGCCCGCGCGTCGAGGCCGCGGCTCGGACTATGTGCCACGATGACATTGGGCGAGCGGCTGAACTCGCGCGCGATGACGAGCTTCTGCGCATTGCCGCCGGAAAGCAGCGCTGCCTTTTGCGACTGGGTGCGCACGCCCTGCACGTCGAATGCGGCAATCGCTGCTTCCGCATCTCTTTTCATCGCGCTCTGGCGAAGACGCGCCCAGGAGCCATAGCGGCCGGTGCCGACGCCGCCAACGGCGAAGTTTTCAGTGATTGAAAGGCTGCCCGCAAGGGCGTAGCTGTAGCGATCGGCGGGGATGAAAGCCGCGCCGAGCGCCCGCATTCTGGCTGGGCTCGCGGCGGAGACGGCTTCGCCCGCGTCCTCGATCTGGATCAAACCGCTTTCGGGCGTGCGCACGCCCATCAGTGCTTCCGCAAGTTCGCTTTGTCCGTTTCCGCTGACGCCGGCGATGCCATAGATCTCACCTGCGCGGACATGGAAGCTCGCATCTTCGAGTGCTACATGGCCGTCGGCGCGTGTGCAGCGCAGATTGATGACCTCGATGCGGCGGCGGCCGAAATGACCGGGCGTGCGGGCGGGAAGGGGAAGATTGGCGCCGACCGTCAATTCCGTCAGCTCGTCCGTGGTCCTGGTCGAGGGATCGATCGTCGTGACCGTTTTTCCGCCGCGCATCACGGTGACGCGATCGGCAAACTTCTTCACATCCGCGAGCTTGTGGGTGACGAGGATGATTGCCGCTCCTTCAGCGGCGATGCCGCGTACCGTGGTCAGCAACGTTTCTGCTTCCTGATCGGTAAGAACGGCTGTCGGCTCGTCGAGAATGAGAATGCGCGCGCCGCCGACGAGCACTTTCAGGATTTCAGTGCGCTGCTGCTCGGCCACCGAAAGTTCGCCGACGCGACGTGTGGGGTCGATGTTGAAGCCGAGCATGTCGGAACGCCTGCGGATTTCATCGGAGATTTCGCGAATGCCCTTGCCGAAGCTCCGGCGCGGATTTGCGAGAAGAATATTTTCCGCAACGGTGAAGGGCTTCACCAGCTTGAAATGCTGATGGACCATGCCGATCCCGCGCGCACTCGCCTCGCTGGGGCCTGAGAGAGAGACTTCCGCCCCGTGGAGCAGCATCCGGCCGGCGTCGGGCGTGTAGAGTCCGCAGGCAACATTCATCAGTGAGGATTTTCCGGCGCCGTTTTCGCCGAGCAGCGCGTGAACTTCGCCCGAATAGGCTGAGAACCGCGCGTCGTCCAGCGCGACAAAACTGTCGAAGGTCTTGCGGATATCGACAAGGTCGAGCGCTAGCGTCATGGGAAAACCCTGGATGCAAAGTCAGGGACGCGAAACCGGCGGCTCCGCGTCCCTGTCCGTGTCACTTACTTCTGCGTGATGACGCCCGGCACGTACCAGTCCATCTTCCAGAGACCGGCATCGTCGAGCACCTTGCCCGCAGGCACCTGCTCCTTGCCGCTCACATCGGCCATCGGACCGGCATAGATTTCCTTGCCGTCGATGAGCGCCTGGCGTTCGGCCATGACTTTCTTCACGACGTCGGCCGGAACGAGCTTCTTGTTCAGGATGATGTCGGTCGGACCTTCCTTGATGGTCGGGAAGGCGCCATAGGG
Organism: Pseudomonadota bacterium; assembly: GCA_021780275.1. The sequence goes on along the minus strand of JAJXZC010000577.1, from coordinate 6,395 downwards.
ATTGGGCTTCCAACCACCGGCGATGATCTTCTTGAGTTCCGGCGTCAGATAACGATCCCAGTACCAGACCGATGAGCAGAGCGTTGCCTTGGGAGCGAATTCGCTGAGATCGCGGTGATGGCCTGTGCCGAAAACGCCACGCTCCTGCGCGACGATCTGTGGGGTGGGAGTGTCGACATGCTGGCCGATGACGTCGGCGCCGCCGTCGATGAGCGCTTCGGCAGCCGCGCGTTCCTTGACCGGATCGGCCCAGGTGCCGATGAAGATGGCCGTCGTCGTCGCTTTCGGATTGGAGAGCTTGGCGCCCAGTTCGAAGCCGTTCACGGTCCAGTTCACAACGCCATAGGGGTTGGCGCCGACGAAGCCGAGCTTGCCGGACTTAGACATCGCACCTGCGACCATGCCGCAGAGATACTGGCTCTCATAGGTGCGGCCGTAAAAGGCCTGAAGGTTCGGACCGTTGGTCGTGCCGGAGCCATTCAGGAAGGCGACGTCGGGATATTTCTTCGACAGTTCAAGGAAGGTATCGGAGTAGCCGAAGGCCGTTCCGATGATGATGTTGTAGCCCTTCTTGATGAACTTCTCAACGGGCGGCGTGATCTTCGCCGCATTTTCCTCGACGTTCTCGACATAGGCGATCTTCACGCCCAGGTCTTTTTCCATGCGCTCGCGCGCCTCTTCGAAGGCCTGTGTCCAGCCACCGTCATTCTTCGCGCCGTACATGATCATGGCGATCTTCGGCTTGCCCTTCAGCGAAAAGCCGGCATCGTCCGCAAAGGCGGAGCCGCTCATCATGCCGACCGCAACGGTTGCCACCGTCGCGATCTTCAGCCACCAGTTTGATCTCATCGAATAGCCCTCTTTCTATGGGAACGACATCAGGTCTCTTAGCGGCTACGCCCCCCATTGTCGGACCCAGGCGTAGGTTTTGAAAATCTTCGAGAGCGTTATTCCAGCATCTTGTTGATGCGGAACACGTTGCCTTCCGGATCAAGCAGAACGGCCTGATACCAGTTGTAGTAAGTCTTGTAGGGCTCCTTGATCAGCGTCGCGCCCCTGGATAGAGCGACCGGAACCATGCGGTCGACCTCCTCCGGCGTATCGACGTCGATATTGAGGAGGAACTTGATACCTCTCGTATCCGCATAGTCGCTGAGCTTCAGAAGCTCATAAGCGTCCAGCGCGTTGAAGCCGATGGCGCTCTTGCCGGTGGCGACGCCACGGAAGATTGGCGAGCGAATGGCCTCGATCTCGGTGAAGCCGAAGACATCCATGTAGAAGCTCGAAAGGGCGACGATGTCCTTCGCGAAAATATTGACGTAGGAAAGCTCGGCCATCACGCGGCCTCGACGGAGGTCTGTTTGACGAACTTGCTCTTCAGGTGATCGCCCGAGCTGATCGGCGCATATTTGATCGGGTGACCGTCGTCGTGACAGCTATCGAGGCAGGTCACCATCGCGTCATAGTTCGGCTGATGGAAGAAGACGAGCGAAATGCGGCGGCTGCCGAGCGCCTTGTCGCGCGGCGGATTGACGACCCGGTGCATGGTGGATTTCCAGGTGTCGTTGGTCCACTGCATCATCAGGTCGCCGATATTGACGACGAAAGCGCCGGGAACGGGCCGCGCAGGCACCCATTCTCCATCGTCGTTGAGAACTTCGAGCCCGCCGGGCGCTTCTTCCTGCCGGACGATGGTGAGGCTGCCATAGTCGGAATGTGCGCCGGCGCGCATCTGGCCGGGCTCAGGCGGTGTTTCCTGATCGGGATAATTCAGCGCGCGCAACATGCTGATGTGTTTGTCGATCTTGTCCTCGAAGAAATCCTCGGGCAGGTCGAGCGACATGGCGAACATGGCCATGAGCTGTGCCGAAAGCTTCTCCATGGCATGGAAATATTCGGTCCAGACCGGCTTCAGCAGAGAGGGCGAGGCTGGCCAGACATTCGGTGCGAAATGGGGACCGGCTTCGGCGCCCGTGTAATAGGGATCGCCGGCGGGCACGTCGGTCGGCCCGATGGAAAAGGATTCCTTGAGGTCGGGCGGCGTCTTGTCGTCGAGGCTGTAGGCGAGACCTTCTCCCATCAGCGGGCTGTAGCCGCGCACCTGATCGGGGCTCGGCCGCTCAACCTTCATCTTCTCTGTCTCGGGAAGGTCGAAAAAGGCTTTTGCCGTGTCGTAGGTCTGCTGGATGAGGGTTTCAGGAACCCCATGCCCCGTAATCACGAGGAAGCCGATGTCGCGGCAGGCGCGGCCGATTTCGGCGGCGACCCTTTTCTTGCCCTCAGGCGTTCCCTCGAGGAATGGCGAAATGTCGATTATCGGCACTGCTTTGAGTGTCATCGCGCTCATCCGTCTTTGTTCGTTGCGTCGTCGTGGAATTCGTCAGAATCCTGACCAATTGGTCAGGCTCATTCTTCAAGTCCCGTGCCATTTTCGGGAGGCCGGGGGAGGGCCGTTTTTCGGCTATGCCCACACGGATTCGACGGATTATTGAGCAGCACATGCATACAAATTCAGCGGAGTGCTTTTTGATGGCCGGGCATGAAAAAACGGCGGGGTTTCCCCCGCCGCTCATGGGTCGTCGAAGGCTGTCTGCCCTCTATTTCATCGCCGCCTCGTAGATCGCGTGCGTATAGGCGCCTTCGGGCTTCCTGGTAATGACCGGATCGGACTTGGTCGAGAGCAGGATCGAGACTGTGCGCTCGTAATCCGCAGGTTCCAGATAGCCGAGCTTCGTTTCGCCCAGGAGTTTCGCCACTTCGGCCATCATGCGCTTCTGGTGCTTTTCGGTCTGGGCGCCCGTCGTGTCGTTGTCGAGCACGATCATCGCCGCCTCGTCCGGATGCGCCTTGGCCCATTCCCAGCCCTTGATGGAGGCTTTTACGAAGCGGGCGAGCTTGTCGGCATAGGCCTTGTCGGCGAGCTTCTTGCCATCGGCATAGAGGCCATCCTCAAGCATGCCGACATCCTGATCCGAGTATTTGAAGACGACGAGATCAGAAGGCTTGAAGCCCGCGTCGATGACCTGCCAGTACTCGTTGTAAGTCATGGTCGAGATGCAGTCGGCCTGCTTCTGGATGATCGGATCGACGTTGAAGCCCTGCTTCAGCACCTTCACGCCCTTGGCGCTGCCATCGGTTGGGAGGCCGAGCTTCGCCATCCATGCGAGGAACGGATATTCGTTGCCGAAGAACCAGACGCCGAGGGTGTGACCTGGAAAGTCCCTGGGAGACTTGATTCCGCTCGACGCCGCGCAGGTCAGTTCCATGCCGGATTTCTGGAAGGTCTGCGAAATGTTGACCAGCGGCACGCCCTTTTCGCGGGCCGCGAGCGCGGCGGGCATCCAGTCGACGATGACGTCGGCGCCACCTGCGGCGATCACCTGTTCGGGCGCAATGTCGGGACCGCCCGGCTTGATTGTGACGTCGAGATCGGCGTCCTTGTAGAAGCCTTTGTCCTTGGCGACATAATAGCCGGCGAACTGCGCCTGCGTCACCCATTTGAGCTGCAAGGTCACGGCGTCGGCGGCTTGCGCGCCGGTCGCGTTGAGCGACCCAAGAAGCGCCGCCCCTAGCACCGCTCCGTAGATTGCCTTCAACTTCATGCAATTACTCCTCTGTGTTGCCCCTGGGGAAAAATCACGGCTTGCGAAATGACGCGTGCCAGAATGTGAAGCGACGCTCTGCGAGGACGATGAGGCCGTAGCTCGCGGAACCGGCGGCGGCGGCTACGGCGATCGTTGCCCAGACCATCGAGATATTCATGCGGCCGACCTCGGTCGAAATGCGAAAACCCATGCCCACGATCGGCGTACCGAAAAACTCTGCAACGATCGCGCCAATCAGCGCCAAGGTGGAGTTGATCTTCAGCGCGTTGAAGACGAAGGGCAGCGCAGCGGGAATTCTGGCCGTGGAAAGCGTCTGCCCATAGCTTGCGGCGTAGGTGGCCATGAGGTCGCGCTCCATGCGTCCCAGTGCATCGAGCCCGGCGATGGTGTTCACCAGCATCGGGAAGAAGGTCATGATGACGACGACAGCAGCCTTGGACTGCCAGTCGAAGCCGAACCACATGACCATGATCGGCGCAACGGCGACGATAGGCAGTGCGCTGACGAGATTGCCGAGAGGGAGAAGGCCGCGCTGCAGGAAGGGCACTCGGTCGACGAGCAGGCCGGTGACGAAGCCCGCGCTGCAGCCGATCAAAAAGCCCGGAATGACGGCTTTGATGAATGTCTGCATGAAATCGGCGGCGAGCGTGTCACGTGCGCCCATTATGGAGGACCAGATCACGCTGGGCGCAGGCAACAGAACGCCCGGCACCTCGAAGCCCGTGACGAGCATTTGCCAGACATAGAGGAGCCAGAAGCCGAAAATGAGCGGGGCTGCGATGAGCGTCGCAATGCCGGGATGTTCAATTCCCAGCATGGCCGCGCGTTCGAGCAGCCGCCAGACGAGGAAGAAGAGCGAAGCAAGCCCGGTCCAGAGCGCCAGCGCATCACCTCCGCTCGCGCCTGCCTCGACGAGCTTCAGGAGCGAGACACCGCCAGCGAGTGTGGCGATGCCAAGCAACCCGAAGGCGCGGGCAGTCGGCAGGGGACGAAGCATCTGGAATATTGCCGCCGCTGCCATCGCGAGCCAGAGCGCGAGAGACAAGGGTGCTGCTGTCCATGATGCAGCGCCGAGTGGAAGCGGCAAGGCGAGGGCGCCAAGCGCGACGGCGATGAGGAGAGCGGGATCTCGCTTCATGCCCGGTCTCCGAAGCGGCGCGAAAGCCAGCCTTCGCCGATGCCGATGAGGCCGACCGAGGCGCCCGAAAGGATCGAGGCGGCGACGAGCGCGGACCATATCTGCACCGTCTGACCGTAGTAGGAGCCCGCGAGAATGCGTGCGCCGAGGCCTGCCTGCGCACCTGTCGGCAACTCGCCGACGATGGCGCCGACAATGGCAAGAGCCATGGCCACCTTCATGCTGGGAAAGAGAAAGGAGAGCGAGGCGGGAAGGCGCAGATAGCGCAGCGTCTGAGCTTCGCTGGCGCTATAGGTGCGCATCAGATCGAGCTGAATGGGCTCCGGCGAGGAAAGCCCCTTTACCATGCCGATGGTGACCGGAAAGAAGCAGAGATAGGTGGAGATCAGCGCCTTGGGTAAAAGGCCGACAATGCCGATGGAGCCCAGCACGACGATGATCATGGGCGCGATGGCGAGCGTCGGCACGGTCTGCGATGCGATGACCCAGGGGAGCAGCGCACGCTCGAGGCTCTTCACGTGAACGATGGCAATGGCGAGCGCAATGCCGAGCAGGTTGCCGAAGGCGAAGCCGATAAAGGCCGCCGAGAAGGTGACCCAGGCGTGATAGAGGAGATTGCGTTTCGAGGTCAGTTTGACGCCGAAGATCGACTTCTGGAGTTCCGCCGCCACCTGATGGGGCGCGGGCAGAACCGGACGCTCCATCGACATGGTGTCGAAGATGAGTTCGTCTGTCGTCCAGCTGGTCTTGCCGTCGCGCTGATATTGATCGGTTACGACAGAAGCGTTGAGGAAGACGGTGCCCACATACCAGGTGGCGAGGACGAGCAGAAGAATGGCTGCGACGGGAAGCGCGGTCCCTCGCGCCGCGCGACGGATGAGGCCGCCCGAAGAGGCGAGAGGGGCGCTAGCGGTCGTCATAGGAATGCCCAGCCTTCAGGCCCTCGCGAACTCTGTGGGCAACCTGTGCGAATTCCGTTGTCTCGCGAATATCCAGCGTCCGTTCCCTCGGCAAAGGCGAATCGATGATGTCGATGATCCGGCCGGGGCGCGGAGACATCACAACGATCCTGGTCGAGAGAAAGACGGCTTCGGGGATCGAATGGGTGACGAAGACGAGCGTCTTTTCGGTACGTCGCCAGAGGTCGAGCAATTGCTCGTTCAGGTGGTCGCGAATGATCTCGTCCAGCGCACCGAAGGGCTCGTCCATCAGCAGCAGGTCTGGATCGAAGGAAAGTGCGCGGGCAATCGAAACCCGTTGCTGCATGCCGCCCGAAAGTTGCCATGGAAACTTGCGTGCGAAACCCGACAGATTGACCAGGTCCAATACACGCTTCGCGCGGGCCTTTTGTTCAGTCTTGTTCAGTCCCATGATTTCGAGAGGAAGCGTGATGTTGCGTTCCACCGTGCGCCACGGGAAGAGGGCGGGCGCCTGAAAGACATAGCCATAGGCGCGATCGAGCCGCGCAGCCTGCGGGCCGGTGCCGTTCACTTGAATTGTGCCGCTGGTAGCTTGCTGAAGATCGGCGATGATACGCAGAAGAGTCGTCTTGCCGCAGCCGGACGGGCCGATGAAGGAGACGAATTCGCCCTTCGCGATTGTCAGGTCCACATGCGACAGCGCGTGGACCGGGGCGTCTGCTGTCTGGAAGA
>JAJXZC010000408.1 GCA_021780275.1 Pseudomonadota bacterium | reverse complement strand
ATCGTCTTCCGTCATGCCGCCCTCAAGCATCCGGTGCCTGACCTGCTCGATGGGGTCGTGCTCCTGCCGCATCTTGTTGACTTCTTCCTTGGCGCGATATTTCGCCGGATCGGACATGGAGTGACCGCGATAGCGATAGGTCATCATCTCGAGGATGTAGGGCCCGTTGCCTGCGCGGCACCATTCCATCGCCTTGATGGCTGCGGCGCGCACCGCGCGCACATCCATACCGTCCACCTGTTCGCCGGGAATGTTGAAGCTGACGCCGCGCTTGGAAAGGTTGGTCTGCGCCGAGGCGCGGGCAATGGCCGTGCCCATCGCGTATTGATTGTTCTCGATCACATAGATGACCGGCAGGCGCCACAGCTCCGCCATGTTGAAGCTCTCATAGACCTGCCCCTGGTTCGCCGCGCCGTCGCCGAAGAAGGTGAGGCTCACATGATCGTTGCCGCGATACTTGTTGGCAAAGGCGAGGCCCGTTCCGATGGGCACCTGTGCGCCGACGATGCCATGCCCGCCATAGAAGCGCTTCTCGACGCTGAACATGTGCATCGAGCCGCCCTTGCCGCGCGAATAGCCGCCGGAGCGCCCCGTCAGTTCCGCCATGACGCCTTTCGCGTCCATCCCGCAGGCGAGCATATGCCCGTGATCGCGATAGCCGGTGACGATCTGATCGCCTTCCTTCGCCGCCCCGAGAATGCCGACAACGACCGCTTCCTGACCGATATAGAGGTGGCAGAAACCGCCGATGAGCCCCATGCCGTACATCTGGCCCGCCTTCTCCTCGAAGCGGCGGATCAGGAGCATCTCCCGATAGGCCTTCAGGTCTTCCTCGCGCGAAAGCGGCGGCGGACCTTCGGTCTTCGCGGATTTCTTGCTTGCTGCTTTCTGGACGGCTGGCTTGGCGTTCGCCTGCTTTGCAGGTCGTTTCGGATTCGTGGCCATCAATATCTTCCGCTTCAGGTTTCGAAGAGGGAACCCGCGAGCGGCGAAATGGATGCGCGCGGGGGTAGCTGCCAAAACAGAATACTAGACCCGCGTTGTAAATGTTTGATTTCAAACCAGAAAACGAAGATTAACCTAATTTCGGTTAATCGGCCTGCCACGCCAATGGGTTAGCGCTTCTGCTGCGCCCCGCCGCTGGTGGTGTGATCGCGAAAAATCACGATGTCGTTCGGATTGGCGAAGCCGAGCGTCGCCCGCGCGCGTTCGTCGAGAAGATCCGGATCGAGGCTGCCGGTGCGCAGAAGCGCCACCTGCCGGTCGAGCTGCTCGCGGGCGCTACGCACCTCCGCAAGCTGCTGGTCGAGCGTATCGACACGGTTCTGAAGGCTCAGCCAGGCGATGAACCCGTGGCGTCCATAGACTGCGTGATAGGCGAAATAGCTGATGACGATGGCGCAGACGAGCGGCACCAGCGCATGGCGCAGGCGAAGCGGTTCTCTCGTACGAATCAAGCCCATCTCTTTCATAACCACATGGAATCACAGAGGGATTCACCTCGTCAACCATTCTCCCCACAAAAGAAGGAACCATCATCCCGAACCTGATCGGGAGGGCCCACCTCTGCCACCGCACAAAGAAAGATGGATGCCGGATCAAGTCCGGCATGACGCCCCGTGTTTGGATACCGCCCCCCCAAAGAACCCGTCAGAGGCCTCTTGGCCGCACTGCAGGCGGCGGTCTTTCTTGTCGCTCTCTCGCGGCAACAATGGCGGCCTGAGAAATCGGGTACCCTCGATTGGGCCCCGACGGGTCCGAATCCCCGGGGCGACTCTGGTGAAAGCGGAGAGCAGATGAGCGATTCGAACAGCAAAACCCTTCGGTCCTACCAGGAGCGCGTTCAGCAATATATCGACGGGACCTCGCAAGATGTTACCGGCGCGGCGAAGGACTGGATCGATGCCGTCTTGTCCGATCTGCCGGCGGGGGCAAGGCTCGTCGAATTGGGAAGCGCTTTCGGCCGTGACGCCGCTTATATCGCCTCCAGGGGGTTCGACATCGAATGCACCGACGCCGTTCCGGGTTTCGTATTGCAGCTTCAGTCCAGAGATTTCAAGGCTCGATGCTTCAATGCGATCACGGACGAATTGGACGGCCGGTACGACCTGATTTTCGCCAACGCGGTCATGCTGCATTTCGACAGAGGAGAATTCGCCTTCGCACTGGGGAAGCTGTTCCGTTCACTGAAGAGCGGCGGGCGGTTTGCCTTTAGCCTGAAGCGGGGCCGGGGCGAATCCTGGTCCAATGAGAAAATCGGTGCGCCAAGATTCTTTTGCTACTGGCAGCCCGACGACCTCGAACCTCTTCTCCGCGATGCCGGTTTCGCCCGATGGTCAATCGGGGAGGCCGGGACCCAACGCGCTCATGCCGAATGGCTGTTCATCATCGCCCGTGCGCCGTAGCGCCACGGCCCACTGAAAAACCGCAAGGGGGCTCCAGACAAAAAAGGACTGCGTCGCCTTGGCGACGCAGTCCAGTTTAACGGCAAGATCGTGGAGGGAACTTACCGTACGCCCAACTGCCTGATGGCGTTCGGCGTATAGCGGCTCGCATCGAGTTCATCGGCGAAATAGTTCACCGCCGGCTCTTCGTTCTGCATGGCCAGCGCGAGATAGCGGCCCGCTTGCAGATCGTAGACGATCTCGGCACCCGTGCCGCAGAGCGGCACTTCGTAATGCGGGATCTGCTGGACTTCCTGGACGCGCCAGAGCTGACCGCGACCGTCATAAAGCTCGGCGGCCGAGACCTGC
>JAJXZC010000442.1 GCA_021780275.1 Pseudomonadota bacterium | reverse complement strand
AATTACGGACGCATGTATCAGCGCCGCGTGGTCGGCGCGATCGGCGTCACCTACCAGACGCCTGCGGATCTGATCGAGGCCATCCCGGCCATGATCAAGTCGGCCATCGAGGCGCAGACGCAGACGCGCTTCGATCGCGCGCACTTCAAGGGCTTCGGCGCATCGAGCCTCGATTTCGAATACGTCTATTTCGTGACCGTGGCAGACTACACGCTCTACATGGACATCCAGCAGGCGATCAACCTGATCCTGCTGCGCAAGTTCGCCGAACTCAGGATCGACTTTGCCTACCCGACGCAGACGCTGTTCATCGAAAAACTCGGCAGTAACGACGCCATTGGGAAGACGGAAAGCGCGCCCGCCGCATAATTATTCCGTACCGCCTTCGAAACACAGGTTTTCCCGCTATTCGCATGGGCGGCCAGCGGCGGAAGACAGGCCGAAAGCGCCGCAACAGGAAACGCCATCCTCCTGGACATTGAAAATCCTTGTTTTCTTTGCATGACAGCCTATCGACAAAGCTCCGCAGGCGCAATATGATCTCCGTCATGTCGCAAGAAACATCAGCAAACAAAGCGCATACGCTGCAAACCTCCGCAGTGCTTGCCGGCGGCGGGGCACTGTGCTGGATATCAAGCGCGCATCCCGCCTTTCAGCCGTTCTGGATGCCGTGGGATTTCTCATGGACGGAATATCTCGCCCCCGCTTTCGCGGCGCTCTGGTTGTTGCGCGGGCAAGCCGCAACGCCCAAGGGAGCACGCCTGCCATGGTGGCGCGTGTTTTCATTCCTGTTCGGGGTGGCGCTGATCTATATCGTCCTGCAAACGCATTTCGACTTCATGGCGCAGCACATGTTTTTTCTCAACCGCATCCAGCACGTCGTCATGCACCACATCGGGCCTTTTCTGATCGCGCTCGGCGGCGCCGGCGAAACCTTGCGGCGCGGCATGCCGCCATGGGCGCGTAAAATCGCCGGGCATCCTTTCTCCGTCGCCCTCGCGCGTTTCTTCCAGCAACCCGTGCTGGCGGTCTTCTTGTTTTCTGGCCTGTTTTATTTCTGGCTGATACCGGCGGTGCATTTCCGCGCCATGACGGACCCCGCGCTTTATTTCACCATGAACGCCAGCATGACCCTCGACGGCATCCTGTTCTGGACGCTGGTGCTCGACCGCCGCCCCAGCCCTCCGGCGCGGATTTCGTTCGGCGTGCGCGCATTCTCCAGCATCATCGTGATGTTTCCGCAAATCGTCCTCGGCGCCATGCTTGTTTTCACCAGCCGCGACGTCTATCCGTACTACAATCTTTGCGGACGGCTTTATCCTTCCATCAGCGCGATTGACGACCAGCACATCGGCGGCATCGTCAGCTGGATCCCGCCGAGCATGATGAGCATCATCGGCCTGCTCGCCGTGATGACTTTTTACAGGCTGGCGGAAGAAAAAGACGCAAGCTAGGATTTATTCCCCGCCCACAAGCCGCGAAAGATCCGCCGCCGTGCCGGCGATGTCCGGCTTGTCGCCGCTCAGTTTTGAAAGCAGCAGACGTATCCTGCCATCGCGCGCAAAAGCGTAAACGGCGGAACTGTGCGTCACGTCATAAGGCCGCCCGTCCTGCGCCGGTGCGACGGTGTAAGATACGCGATAGCGTTTGGCCAGCGCTGCGAGCTCATCCGGGGTGCCTCGCAAGGCGTCGAATTGCGGCCCGAACAGGGATTCATAACGTTTCAAAACCGCCAGCGTGTCGCGTTTCGGGTCAACGGTGACGAACAGCACGCGCACGTCCGCCGCCTTGCTTTTCATGTCTTTCAGGACATCGGCGATGGAAGACAACGTGCGTGGACAGACATCCGTGCAAAAGCTGTAACCGAAATAGAGCAACACGACCTTTCCGTGGTAATCCTTTGCGGTCACGGTTTTCCCGTCACGGGCGCGCGTCATGGTGAAGGCAAGACGAGGCAGCGTTCCCGTCATGTTCGTGTTGTTCCATTTGACGCAAGCGCTCAAAAGCGCGACGGACAGCGCCGCCATGAGAAACCGCGGGACGTTTGCGCGCACGCGTCTAAAATCCGCCGACGACCTGGTGATGCGCATCCGCGTAGTGAATGAAAAGAGCGACGGCGAAGGTAAAGATGAAAATTCCCGCCACCACACCGCCGAGAACGAGCCCGACACGGCGGTTGCGGCGGCGCATGTCTTCCTGTTCGTGATTTTTTTCCGTTTCCATGAGACTATCTTTCCGCGCGGGTTTCGTCGCGGGTCTCCAAAGTCGTTGCGCGCGCGTTTTCAAGGACATGCTCGACAATCACGCCGACGCATTCGTCAATGCCGCGCGCTGACGTATCGACGACAATTTCCGGAGCTTCCGGCGGCTCGTAAGGCGAGGTGATGCCGGTGAATTCGGCGATCTCGCCGCTGCGCGCTTTCTTGTAAAGCCCCTTGGGATCGCGCTTCTCGCAAGTTGAAAGGTCTGCTTTGACATACACTTCATGAAAGCCGTCTTTCACGGCCGCGCGCGCCGCGCGGCGGTCGACGATGAACGGGGAGATGAAGGCGGTGATGACGATCAATCCCGCGTCGGCCATCAGCGCCGCCACTTCTCCGATGCGGCGGATGTTCTCGCTGCGGTCCTCGGCGGAGAATCCAAGATCGGCATTGAGACCGCGCCGGACATTGTCGCCGTCTAGCGCGTAGGTTTGCATACCTTTGATATGTAGCGCTCGCTCGACGCGCATCGCAGGTGTCGATTTGCCCGCGCC
>JAJXZC010000527.1 GCA_021780275.1 Pseudomonadota bacterium | reverse complement strand
ACAAGGATACCTTCGAGGAGTGGTTCATCGACCTCCAGCCAGGCGACCCGCTCGGATTCAAGGACCGACGGCCCTATCCCGAGCGCGTTGAGGCGTTCCGGCCGGTTGAGCACGATATGTGCCACACCATCCCGTGCCTCGTACCGAATATAACGGTAACGCGACGATTCGGTCATCGGCATGCCGCGATGGTCGCTAGGCTCTGCCTTCGCTAGAGACGGCCTTCATGCGGTCATGGCCTTCATGTAGTGGCGCATGAGGTGCTGGACCATCACTTCGAGATGGGTGATCGGACCAGGCTCGAAACGACCGGATTCGGTTGCCAGTTGCAACGACTGCAACGTCTGCACGTCCTCGTTGATGATCGCCGTCACGTAGTTGCGATATTTTTCGAGCTTGGCGGCGAAATCGGGGACGTTGAAGGATTCGGGCGGCATCAGCACATAGCAGACCACCCGCGTATGCCCGACGCCCTCGGGCCAGATATGCCACATCCGCAAACTGTCGAGGCCGCACCAGAAATTCACGTTGGGGAACATCATCCCCTTCGCCGAAAAGGCTTTCTCTTTCAGCCAGGGCAGCGGCGGAAACGGCAGGATGGAATCGGCGGTGCGCAAGGAGGAATCGAACAACACGCTGCCGCCGCCATTGGCGAAGAGCTTCACCGGCAAAGGCGCCCGTCCGAGCTTGTAGAATTGCCCCGAGCTGGTGGCATGCACCGTGCTGAGATGGTAATAATCGAGGATGTTCTCGGCGAAGAGCTTCCAATTGCAGCGCACGTCGAAGACCAGCTTATCGACGATCCGGCACTCGCCCGTGCGGTAATACCAAAGCTCGTCCTCGAAAGGCGCGATGTAGTCCTCGAAGGGCTGCGCGTCCGGATCGAAATTGACGAAAATCCAGCCGCGCCAGAGCGCCGTTTTGAGCCGCGGCAGAGCGCAACGTTCGAAATCGAGGCCTTGATCGCGCATCAGTGGCGCGCCCAATAATTTTCCGGCGGAATCGTACGTCCAGCCATGGTAAAGGCAGGTAAAATTCCGCGCATTGCCGCTGCCGAACGCGACCTCGATGCCGCGATGGCGGCACATATTCATGAAGGCGACGATCCCCTCCCGGGCATCGTGCGAGATGACGATAGGCTCGCCGGTGATGCGCATCGTCATGTAATCGCCGGCGTTCGGCAGTTCCTCGGCGCGCGCGACGGGAAGCCAACTCTTCATGAAAATGCGCGACTTTTCGATCCGCGCCACCTCTTCGGAGGTGTAGAGCGTGCCGGGCAGGTAACTATCGCCGGGAATTTCCGCCGAACGGGAGAAAATCGCCCCTTCGAGGCCGCGTTCGGTGAATACGTTCGTATCCATGCTCCCCTCCCATCGCGGCCGATATTGCCGCCAATTTTCACAGAGGATGACATCGGCCCTCGTATTTGTAAAATTGATTTTACGAATGTCGGATATTGGGGAGGCTTATGAAAATCACCCTGAAGCAGCTGGCCGTGTTCGATGCCGCGGCCCGTCTCGGCAGCGTCAGCGCCGCCGCGGGCGAAGTCCATGTCACGCAATCGGCGGCAAGCCTGGCGCTACAGGACCTCGAGCGGGCGTTGGGCGTGCAGCTCTTTCATCGCCACCGCCGCAATCTCACGCTCAACGAGAATGGCCGCCGGCTACAGCCGAAGGCGCGTAGTACGTTGATGCTGATCGCGGAAATCGAAGGCGAAAGCGGCGGCGGCCTCTCCGGCGTGCTACGCGTCGCGGCAAGTCCGACCATCGGCAATTACCTGATGCCACGGATCTGCGCCGATTTTCTCGACGCTCATCCCGGGGTGCAGGTCAAGCTCGTCATCGCCAACGAACCCGAGATCATTGAGCAGGTCGAGAACCTGGTTTTCGACCTGGGCTTCGTCGAAGGCGTCTCGATGCGCCACATGCTGATGGTCGAGCCGCTTGTCGGCGACAGCCTGGCCATCGTCGCCAACCCCGCGCATTGGGCCGTCGGCAAGCGGCTGAACATGGCGCAGCTCGAACGGGAAAGCTGGTATTTGCAGTCGATCGGCGCCAGTGCCCGACACGCCTTTACTGGCCCCTATTCCTGGCTGCTCGGCTCGGGCTCGATCACGTTCGAGACCAACAGCATCGAGGCGATCAAGGGGGCCGTCGTCGCGGGAGAGGGGATAGGGTGCCTGTCGCGGCTCGCCGTCGCCGAGGAACTGCGACGCGGCCAGCTTGCCGAACTGACGGTGCGCGGCTTCAACATCCAACGCTCCTTCTATATGATCTCGCACAAGGGCGTTTATGAGGGCGGCGTGCATACGGCGTTCGTCGAGCAGGCGCGCAAGCTACGCCCGGCACCGCAGCCTGGGGCGCAGAAACGGGACAGGTAGCGGCGATAAAAATTATCGCACCCTATTGTCCGTGCCACCACGTCCCTTGACAGAACGTGGCGCCGAAGCGAATGCTTGGCGCAATCATTAAGTGTTTTGTATTGGGGGGATGTGTGACCTGCATAGTCGAATTTTGCTTGTCGGCGTCAAGGACAAGGTTGCGCGGGTGACGCTCGATTCTTTGGAGCCGTGCGGCGCGATGAAGCCGCGGGCGGGCGCTGCCGCGCCATCCGAGGGCGCGGTGGCAACGGCGATATCCGCAACGGCCGGCCCGCGGCGACGATGGGCTTCGCGAACCGTTTCGTAGCGTATCGAAACGATCTCGAAACGATGCCGCGCCGGTGTCATCGAAGCCGGTGTCATCGCAAAAGGATGA
>JAJXZC010000378.1 GCA_021780275.1 Pseudomonadota bacterium | reverse complement strand
CATCCTCAACATCGACGTCACCGTGATCCTCGACGGCTGGCACGGCGACACCAACCGCATGTTTTACGTCGGCGATAAAGTGTCGACCAAGGCGAAGCTGCTGGTCGATGCGACGTATGAGGCGATGATGCGCGGCATCGAGGCGGTGAAGCCCGGCGCGACGCTCGGCGACATCGGTCACGCCATACAGACTTACGCCGAGGGCAAAAGATTTTCCGTCGTGCGCGATTTCTGCGGCCACGGCATCGGCCGGATTTTTCACACCGCGCCTTCGGTGCTGCACTACGGCGAACCGGGCACGGGGCTGAAGCTCCAGCCCGGCATGTTCTTCACCATCGAGCCGATGATCAACGCCGGCGGCTGGCAGACGAAAATCCTCAGCGACGGCTGGACGGCGGTGACGAAAGACCGTTCGCTCTCCGCGCAGTTCGAGCATTCTCTGGCCGTGACCGAGACCGGTTACGAGATATTCACTCTTTCTCCCAAGGGATATGCCAAGCCGCCTTACGCATGAGCCTCTGCCGCATGATCGTCCTATGCATGGCTGTCTGTGAAAAACATGAAATCTGACGACGCAAAAAAAAATCTGCCGCACCATGCCGGACACCGCGACCGCCTGCGCGAACGGTTTTTGAAATCAGGGCTCGGCGGATTGCAGGATTACGAGCTGCTGGAGCTCGTTTTGTTTTCCGCCATTCCGCGCCGCGACGTGAAACCGCTGGCGAAGCAGCTGCTTTCCGAATTCGGCGGGATCTCGGGCGTTCTCAACGCGCACGTCGCGGAGCTGCGGAAAGTCAAGGGCATGAGCGAGAACGCCGCCGTTTTGTTCAAGGCGGTGCAGGGGCTGACGCAGAAAATGCTGCTCTCCGACATCGGCAAGAAGCCGGTGTTGAGCACATGGCAAAAGCTGATCGATTATTGCTATGTCGCCATGGCGCATGAAAAGCGCGAGCATTTCCGCGTGCTGTTCCTCAACCGCAAGAACCAGCTGATCGCCGACGAGGTGCAGCAGGTGGGCACGGTCGACCATACGCCGGTTTATCCGCGCGAGATCGTCAAGCGCGCGCTCGACCTCGGCGCGACGGCGCTGATCCTCGTCCACAATCACCCGAGCGGCGACCCCAGCCCCAGCGATTCCGACATTTCCATGACGGAGGAGATCATCCGCGCCGCCGCCGCGCTCGACATTCTCGTGCACGACCATTTGATCATCTCGCAGAGCGGCCACGTCAGTTTCAAATCTCTCGGGATTTTAAATTTTACCGCCTGAACGCGGCACGAAGACGACGGCTTCCATCGTCATGACGGTTTCGCCATTCTGGTTGACGACGGTGTTTTTGGTGCGCATCAGCCCGCGGTCGGGCGCGGATTTCGAGAGGCGGAGCTCGGCGATTTCTATGGCCAGCGACAAAACATCGCCCGGACGCACGGGGCGCGGCCAGCTGATGTTCTCGACTGCGCGGCCGACCATGCCGCCTTTCATTTTCGGCGTCGCCGCGACGATCATGCGCATGGCGAGGGCGGCGGTGTGCCAGCCGCTCGCCACCAGTTCGCCGAAGACGGTGTCCCTGGCTTTGACGGGGTCGGTGTGAAAATCCTGCGGATCGTACTCCCGCGCGAAGGCGATGATGTCGTCTTGCGTGACCGTCACCGGTCCGGCATTGAACGTCTGGCCGACGGCGCAATCTTCAAAGTAAATGTAGGGTTCCTGTTGGGACATGCGGGTACATTATTACTTTCAAATCAGTAAGTTAAGTCTTTAATATTTTTTAACATAACTATTGACGATGTATTTTTAATTATGTATATTAAAACACCATTCCAACAAGAGGCGGACATGAATCCATCAAACGAAACGCTGACCGCAGAATTGAATAAAGTCGCCGCCGAAGCGCATCAGGCGTTTCCGGAGAAGCTGGAACGTCTGGTCGTGATTTTTCCGCCGCTGGAAACACCGGTTTTTGTCGCGCCAGCGGTTGCGGCGCATCTGGCGGAGAATGTGGCGGCGGTCAAAAAGGCCGTGCGCGAGTGGGCTGATTGCATGCGCAAACGGTATTGTGCGGGCGTCGCGTCACGGAATTATCCGCTGGCCGGAATACGCGTGGACATGATTGCACAGGCAGGGGATTGTATCGGCGATGGTAGCGTGGAGTCGAGGCTTTTCAATTTTCATCACGAGATCGGCCATCATATTCTCAGGAACGGTTACCCCGATGTCGTTTCCGCCCAAAAGGCGGAATGCGCCGCCGATGCCTATGCCATGCTGTGGCATATCCAGCGGTTCGGCATGGATACATGGATCGTGCGAAGCCGGGCGCAATTCAATGCCGCCCTGATGATCTTCAATGAAGATACCGATCATTACACGGTGAAAGCACTTCAAAGAGCGATCGAGGTCGCGAAAGAAAAAGATCTTTCCGCCTTGTCGCCGCGTGAAATCGCGGCCGAGGCGGAAAATATAGCCGACGCATGCGCGCTTGACGAGGAAACTCTCGGAAGAGTGTGCAATGCTTTCGAACCGGCGCGCGCGCATCTCGACAAAGAGATGGGAGGTCGTCAGGTTGTGATGAACAAGCTCTATAAATCAGATAAAAACGCCATCCCTGCTTTCTGCCGCGTGGTATTGGACGTTATGTGCGTGCATGCGGATGATGCCGATATCTTCGAGGCAGGCAAGCAGTACCTGAGCCGTCCGTGTGTCGCGGCATTCATGCAAGAGCAGGCGAAAACCGATCCTTTCTACAAAGATGCGCTCGCGTTT
>JAJXZC010000099.1 GCA_021780275.1 Pseudomonadota bacterium | reverse complement strand
ATAGTCGATCTGTTCGGCGGGGGTCCGGTCGGCCGCCTTGAACCACTCATAGCCGATCAGCAGGACCGCCTGGGCGAGATTGAGCGATGCGAAGGCCGGATTGACCGGCACCATGAGAACCGCGTCCGCAAGCACCACATCGTCATTGGTGAGGCCCGTGCGCTCCGGCCCGAAAATAATTCCCGCCCGCCTTCCGCTGCCGATGACCTCGCGAAGTTTCGCCGCTGCGGTTTCAGGCGTCAGTACCGGCTTCACCATGTCGCGCGTCCGCGCGGTGGTGGCGATGACGTAATCGAGATCCGACACGGCCTCCTCGGTTCTGCTCACCAGACGGGCATTGTCGATCACGATATCGGCGCCTGACGCAGCGGCACGGGCGCGTTCATTGGGCCATCCGTCGCGCGGGGAGACCAGACGCAGATCGGAGAGGCCGAAATTGAGCATGGCGCGGGAGGCCGTGCCGATGTTCTCACCCAGCTGCGGCTGGACGAGAATGATGGCCGGCGCGTTCTCGCCCTGCGAGAGATCGGCTTTGGTTTGGTCTGTTCCGGCCATGATTATGGGCTCGCGCGTGAAATATTGTGTCGCTGAATAGGCGATTGCCCGTCTTTAATCAATCGGCCCGCAATGTTATAGGAAACGGTCCCACAAGCGCCCTGGCACGCGCTGCGCGCCTCGCCCGCCCCCCTGCTCACGTATTCTCGAAGGGTACAGCTCCATGTCCAAGATCAAGGTCAAAAATCCGGTTGTCGATCTCGACGGCGATGAAATGACCCGGATCATCTGGAAGTGGATCAAGGACAAGCTGATCTTCCCCTATCTCGACATCGACCTCGACTATTACGACCTCGGCATGGAACACCGCGACGCCACCGACGACAAGGTGACCGTGGAAGCCGCCGAAGCGATCAAGAAATACGGCGTCGGCGTCAAATGCGCGACAATCACTCCCGACGAAGCCCGCGTGAAGGAATTCAACCTCAAGAAGATGTGGAAGTCGCCCAACGGCACGATCCGCAACATTCTCGACGGCACCGTTTTCCGCGAGCCGATCATCTGCCGCAATATTCCCCGCCTCATCCCCGGCTGGACCGAGCCGATCGTCATCGGCCGTCACGCCTTCGGCGACCAGTACCGCGCCACCGACTTCCGCGTTCCCGGCAAGGGCAAGCTCACGATGAAGTGGGTTTCGGAGGACGGCAAGGACACGATCGAGCATGACGTGTTCGAGTTCCCCGATGCCGGCGTCGCCATGGGCATGTACAACCTCGACGCCTCGATCCGCGACTTCGCGCGCGCCTGCCTGAAGTTCGGCCTCGACCGCAAATATCCCGTCTACCTCTCGACCAAGAACACGATCCTCAAGGCCTATGACGGTCGCTTCAAGGACATCTTCCAGGAAGTCTACGAGAACGAGTTCAAGGCGGATTTCGACAAGCACAAGCTCGTCTATGAGCACCGCCTGATCGACGACATGGTGGCCTCGTCGCTGAAGTGGTCGGGCGGCTATGTCTGGGCCTGCAAGAACTACGATGGCGACGTGCAGTCGGACTCGGTCGCCCAAGGCTTCGGCTCGCTCGGCCTCATGACCTCCGTGCTGCAGACGCCCGACGGCAAGATCCTCGAAGCCGAAGCCGCCCACGGCACGGTGACGCGTCACTACCGCCAGCATCAGCGCGGCGAACAGACCTCCACCAATTCCATCGCCTCCATCTTCGCCTGGACGCGCGGCCTCGCCCATCGCGCCAAGCTCGACGGCACGCCGGAGCTCGAGGAATTCGCACACACGCTCGAAAAGGTCTGCGTCTCCACCGTCGAAAGCGGCCACATGACGAAAGACCTCGCCCTCCTCGTCGGCTCCGAACAGAAGTGGCTGACGACCGAAGGCTTCCTCGACAAGATCGCCGAGAACCTCACCAAGGCAATGGCGAAATAATTCTGAATTTATAATCACGTCATGCGCGGGCTTGACCCGCGTATCCACGTCTTCACTGCTTCGTCCCGGGACTTGATCCCGGGACCCATGGCGTTAGCGAAACAAAAGCCTCACCCATTCGCCGCAGGGTCCGACAGCGTCCGCTTCTCCCGTGCAATCTCGGCCATCTCCGTCTCGACGGCATTGCGCCGATGCACCAGATCGTCGCGGCGATCGCTCGCCACTTCCTCCAGCCGCTTCTGCACATCCGGGTGACGCCGCACGAAACGCGCGAAATCCGCACTGCTGAGTTTCAGCAACGTGCAATGCGTCGCCGCCGTGATATTCGCCGCGCGCTTGCGCGACTCCAGCAGCGCCATCTCGCCGAAGAACTCACCCTCGTCCAGAATGATCGCGCCTGACGGAAACTCGATCGACACCTGCCCCGACATGATGAAATACATGCCGGTCGCCTCTTCGCCCTTCAGAGCAATCGCTGTGCCGCGTTCGACGACCTGCGCGTGCAGAAGCTGGATGAGATTGCCGATGGTGAAAGCATTGAGCCCGCTGAACAGCGGCACGCGCGCCACCATGCCCCATGTCACCACGAAATCGCGCCGATGGATTTCCGCGGCAAAGCCCGTCGAGATAATGGCGATAGGCAGCGCGAACATGCCGAAGCCTGCAATCATCACGATCCCGGCCATCATCTTGCCGAGGTTCGTGATCGGCACCACATCGCCATAACCGATGGTCGTCAGCGTCGCCGCCGACCACCACATGGCGCGGGGAATGGAGCCGAAGGCTTCTGGCTGCGCCTTCCCCTCGATCTCATTGCCGAGCGGCT
>JAJXZC010000805.1 GCA_021780275.1 Pseudomonadota bacterium | reverse complement strand
TGTCGCGGGCGGAGACCCCAGGGGCCGCATCGGCCAGTCGACCGCCAATGCGACGCATCTCATCAAGGTCGCCTGCCAGACGGCGCTCGGCCAGCGGCCCTATATCGAAGTCTTCGGTGACGACTATCCGACCAAGGATGGAACCTGCATCCGCGATTACATCCATGTGAGCGATCTCGCTGCCGCCCACACCTCTGCGCTGACCTACCTCAGAAACGGAGGCGCGAGCCTCGTCGCCAATTGCGGCTATGGGCACGGCTTTTCGGTGCGGGAGGTTCTGCGCTCGGTCGAGCGGGCGGCGGGACATTCGATCGAAATTCGTCGGGCACCGCGGCGGTCGGGCGATCCGGCCTCGGTCGTTTCAAATCCGGCGCGCATCAAGGCGGCGCTTGCCTGGACGCCCAATTATGACGATCTCGATACGATCGTCAGTCACGCGCTTGCCTGGGAAGAAAAATTGCGGGAGCGAAACCGCTAGGCGATCTGCCCCGCGTCCTTCGCTCCCGCCATCATGTGCCCTTAGAAGTTGGAGACGAGGGTCAGCCGGACTTCGTTGTCGTGATAGTCCCGCGTGTCGTCGTTCGAGCGGTTCATCCGGTAGGTATAGTCGATCTTGATGTCGGACTGGAACATCAGCGTGTCCTTGAAGACGAGGGAGGCGCCCGGTTCCAGATGGTTGTCGGTCCGCGTGTCGCCGCCCACCAGATGCTCCGAATAGTAGCGCTGCCAGCCCGTCAGGTTCGGACCCGCCACGATGTCGTCGGCCACGGGGATGTAATAGGCGATCTCCGCGCCCCATTCGCGATAGCGGCCGGGCTGGATTTCTTCCTGTGAAATATCTGTCACAGAACCGTCGATGCCGCTCCATTTCAGCCAGGGAGCGATGGATATGACGTCCGTCTCGGACAGGACGGCGGGAATGGCAACCCTGCCTCTGGCTTCGGCGTAATAGCCGCTATCCGGCGTGAAATAGGAGCCATAGCTGCGCTTGCCGCCACGAATGCGAAGCGATTCATAGGCACCGGCAAAGCCGCCTTCGAAGGTCGCGCCGATATTGGCTTCGCGATAGTAGAGCTTGTTGGAGAGGTTGGCCGCCGCAACGCCGACCGCCGTGTGCACCGACAGGCCCGGCGTCAGGTCGAAAACGGGGCCCGTTGCGACGCTGATGTGCTCATAGTCCAGATCGCTGTGGTTGTTGACAAGATCGAACCCGATCGCGCCAAGTGTGCGCCAGCCGAAAGTGCCGGCAGACCGCTCGTCGCGGACGGCGAGATTCGCAAAGACACTCGGCGCGCTCTTCGTGTCGGTCGAGACATTGTCGGGGTTGGATTCCCAAGCCGTGCCGACCTCGAGCTTGAACTGGGTCGACGAGGGCTGGAGGATCCGGCGCAGCCGCTGCAGGCCGACGCGAGCCTCGGCATTCTCCGGATCGTTGAGGAGGATGCGTTCATAGGCGGCCAGCGCGAGGCGCGGCTTGCCATGCTGCTCCGCCAGTTTGGCGTATTGCAGGTTCTTCGCGGCGTCAGTCGGATTGCTCAGAACAAGTTCGTAAGCAGATGAAAGCTCGTCCGCATGAGCGGCGGTGAAAGCGCCGCCGGACAGTGCCAGCGCGCAAGCCGAAGCCAGAAAAAGCCGATTAACCACGATTGTAGCCCCACCTTCGATGTCGAACGCCAAACCTCTAATGGTTTTTGTGCGGAAAATACATGAAAAAAAGTGCCTCCATTTTGTGCTGTCGACGCCTCTGCAACAGCAGCCTGCCTCGACGCGACGGGGTGTATGAGGAAATTCAAAATTTTATGGGTCCGTCCGGATAAAGACGGCTTGTCATCGAGGGGGCGCCAGTGAAATAGTGGCGCCGTCCTTGTGGGGCATTGGCATTGGGGCAATGTTGAAGGACGGAAATCGCGCAAGCGCAGGCAGATAGGGGCGGGCGGCAAGTCCGGCTACAGATGAAATATATGAAAAGGACGCTCTTTGCGGCAGGACTCGTGGCGCAGATGATGACCTTTCCGGCCTATGCCGATGCGCGTATCGGCGTAGCTGCCGCTGTTGCAACGTCAGCCGAGGCGATTATCGGGGGGCAGTCGAGCGCTCTCGTCGCGGGAAGCGACCTCGTCGTCAACGAGACGGTCCGTACGGGCCCCAAGGACACGGCGCAGCTGCTCTTTCTGGATCAGACGAGCCTCAGCGTCGGCCCCAAGTCGGAAGTGACGCTCGACAAATTCGTTTATGACCCCAATCGCAGCAAGGGCGATGTCGTGCTTCAGGCGACGAAGGGGGCGTTTCGTTTCGTCTCCGGTACGCAGGACCCGCACAGCTATGCCCTCAAGACGCCAGTCGCTTCGATTGGCGTGCGCGGCACGATCATCGACTTCCTGGTTCAGGGCGACCAGCTGGTCGTGATCCTCGTCGAGGGCTGGTCGGAGATCACCTTGCCAGGTGGCCAGATCGTCAGGCTGACGACGCCGGGCACGGCAATCAAGATTTCCAAGGACGGCACGGTTCAGGGCCCCAAGACCTGGGACGGCACCTATCGCAACATCGTACAGGCCGCGTCCTTCCCGCTTTATGGCCATCGCTTCTCGAGCGAGAAGCCGGACCTCGATGGCGGCGACAGTAGCCATATCGACCTCACGGAAGAGGCGATCACCCATACGATCGAGCAGTACAACCCGAACCCCTGCGAAGATGAATGCGGGTGCGGCGAGGGTAACATCTACGGCGAATAATAAACCGCGTTCTCCGCGCTGCAGCTCGCAGATCGG
>JAJXZC010000613.1 GCA_021780275.1 Pseudomonadota bacterium | reverse complement strand
CAGATCGCCTGACAGGTCCTTCGATACAACGCCGATGCTGTTGAGACATTCATCAAGGCCGCGCAGGCCGGCGACCAGATAATCAGCAACGACCGTGACGCGGCGTGGATGGCGGCGCATCGGCGGCATGACGAGTTGCAGATCGACGTCGGACGGACAAAAGCGGACGAGCAACGGCTCAAGCTTTCCACTCTGCAAATCGTCGGCGACGTCCCAGGCCGATTTCAACACGACCCCATGACCCGCTATCGCCCATTGGCGCAACAGATCGCCATCGTTGGCGTCGCGGTCGCCGGTCACCTTGATCATGGTGGCGATGCCATCGACGACAAAGGGCCAGAGGTCGAAGCGGCTGCCGCCGCGCAACAGGGCCATGCAGTTCAGCGCTTGCAGATCATCCGGCTTCTGCGGGCGGCCGACGCGATCGAGATAGGCGGGCGAGGCGACAGGCAGACGCCGGTTCGATGAAATGCGGCGCAATTGAAGGGCGCTGTCGGGCAGACGGCCATAGCGAATGGCAATGTCGATGCCATTCTCGGCAAGATCGAGCATGGTATCGGAAAGCATGAGACTGACAGAAAGACCCGGATGCTCGGCGATCAAGGCATCAATGGCGGGCGCCACATAATTGCGGCCAATATCGAGCGGCGCAGAGAGACGCACTGCCCCTTTCACCACCCCGCGGTCGCCGCTCAGCACATCCTGAAGATCATCCATCTCCGACAGCACACGCTTGGCGGTCTGGTAGAAATAATCGCCCGCCTGCGTCAGCTGCAGGCGGCGCGTGGAGCGTTGCAGCAGTTGCGCTTCGGCATTCTGCTCAAGCAGCGTCAGGCGCTGCGAGACCGCGCCCGGCGACAGGCCAAGCTCGCGGGCCGCCGCCGTGAGCGAGCCACGCTCGACGATGAGGGTAAAAAGCCGTAAATCTGCGAAGCGATCGATCATTCGTAAGTTATACTAATGAATAACTTCAATATGAAGGTATTTATCTTCTTTTGATGAAGCGCCAAATCTGGGTCCAACGCATCTCTCAGGACAGGACCCAGCCAATGCCCCTTTCACTCGCTTCTCCCATCACGCTCCCCAATGGCGTCACCCTCGCCAACCGGCTCGTCAAGGCGGCGATGAGCGAAGGCATCGCCGATGCGGCAAACGATGTGACGCCTCGCCTCCTCACCCTCTATCGGCGCTGGTCGGAAAGCGGCGCAGGCATGCTGCTCACCGGCAATGTCGCGGTCGACCGCCACCATCTCGAACGTCCGGGCAATGTCGTGCTCGACGCAAAAAGCGACCTCAAGGCGATGCGCGCCTATGCAGAAGCGGGAACCGTCGCAGGCAATCATCTCTGGATGCAGATCACCCATACCGGACGGCAGGTCGATGAGAAGATCAATCCCGCGCCGCTTGCGCCTTCAGCCGTCGATGTCGCCGTCGCCCGCGAGGCCGGTCACACATTTGCGCATCCGCGCGCGATGAGCGAAGCCGAAATCCTCCATGCCATCGACCAATTCGCGACGACCGCCAGGCTCGCCCGCGAGACGGGTTTCACCGGCGTACAGATCCATGCCGCGCATGGCTATCTGCCGTCGCAGTTCCTGAGCCCGATCTCCAATCGCCGCACTGACGCCTGGGGCGGCTCGCTCGCCAATCGTTCGCGTTTCCTGCTCGAGACGATCGCTGCCGTTCGCAAGGCAGTGGGCGCTGACTTTCCCGTCTCGATCAAACTCAATTCGTCAGACTTCCAGAAGGGCGGCTTCACGAATGCCGAATGCATCGAGCTTGTCGGCTGGCTCAATGAAACCTCGCTCGACATGCTCGAACTCTCCGGCGGCAGCCTCGAACAACCCAAGCTCGTTGGCGTCAGTATGAAGGACGAAGGCGAAGACAAGCGCGCTGCCAGTACCGTCGCGTGCGAAGCCTATTTCATCGACTATGCAGCGCGGATCAAGGCGGCGGCAAAAATGCCCGTCATGGTCACCGGCGGCTTCCGTCATGTCGATGTCATGCAGGAAGCTCTGACACGCGGCGAACTCGACATCGTCGGTATCGGACGCCCCATGCTTGCCGACCCCGATCTGCCGAAAAAGATCCTCGACGGCACAGTAAAGATCGCGCCCATCCCGGAAGCGCATATCAACCTCTTCCATCTGTTGGCCTGGTACAACACGCAATTCGAGCGCATGGCCGACGGACTTGATCCCGACCTCGATCTCAAAGGCGAGGACGCCGTCGCGGCCTTCGGCGAAAGAGAAAAGCTGAACTTCGCCAATCTCGCGCGCTACCGCGCCAAGGCTGCCTGACGATGAGTATCGGCACACTCGCGCATTATTCGATCCGCACCACCGATCTCGACAGGTCGGAGCGTTTCTATTGCGAGGTTCTGGGATTGCGGGCCGGTTCCCGGCCTGCCTTTCCCTTTCCCGGCCGCTGGCTCTACATCGGCGAAGACGAAAGCGACTATGGCGTCGTACATCTTGTTGGCGTCGATGAGGCAAGCGCCACAGCGCTCGCCGACTATCTGGGCAGTGCTGCAGGAAACCGCGGATCAGGCACAGTCGATCACATCGCCTTTGGTGCAACCGGTATCGCCGACATGCGAAAGCGATTGGAAAAACTCGGCGTGCCCTATCAGGAACGTCTCGTGCCCGACCTCGGCCTCCGTCAGGTCTTTCTGCAAGACCCGATGGGCGTCATGCTGGAGCTCAACTATCCGGCGGACGAAGGCTGAACGGCCCTCAGCCGAATATCCGCAGGAATTTCACCAGCGCG
>JAJXZC010000122.1 GCA_021780275.1 Pseudomonadota bacterium | reverse complement strand
TCACCAAAAAGCTGACGGGATGACCCGTCAGCTTGTTTTATGTCTGGCGTACGGAGATGCGGGCGCTTGAGCGCCCTCAGGCCGCTGCGTGGGCTCTTCGATCGAAGAAGAGCGCCTTGCTCACCGCCGCGCGCACAGTCTCCGGGCTGAATGGCTTTTGCAACAGGAAGGCGGGTTCGGGACGCCGCGAGCTGCCGAGATAGATGCCGGGATGCCCGGTGATGAAAATCACAGGCTTGCTTGTCGCGGAGACAATCTCATTCACGGCGTCGATTCCCGAGCTGCCGTCTGCGAGCTGGATGTCAGCGAGGATCAGCTCGGGATTGCGCTCGGCTGCGAGCGCGATCGCCTGGCGCTTGGCGCGGGCGACGCCGACAACCTGGTGGCCAAGGTCCTCGACGATCGATTCGAGATCCATCGCGATCAGCGGCTCGTCCTCGATGATGAGGACTCTGGTCGCGAGTTCCTGCGCAATGTCCTGTGCGCCCCTTTCCAGCAACGCGCTCACGCGGGACGCTTCAACGCCCATCACGGCGGCGATTTCTTCAACCGTGAAGCCCTCCACGGTCTTCAGGAGGAAGGCCTGGCGCGTGCGGGGCGAGAGCGCGGCGAGATTGCGATCGAAGGGCGAGGTCTCGTCTCCGGCGCCGGCAGCTATGTGAGTCGCCGACCAGACGTCGAGGTAAAGCTTGTAGAGCGCGAGCCTTGGCGCGCGGTCGCGATCGAACAGCTCCAGGTTTTCCAGAAGGCACTCGACTGTCGCCGTCAGATAGGCGTCGCCGCTTCGCTGGGAGCCATTGAGCGCCCGGGAGAACCTCCGGAGGCAGGGAAGCAGCGGCGCGATATCTTTCGAGATCGACATTGGATCCTCTTGGTCATTGGACCGGACGCTTCCCAGACGAAATCGGGCGCCGCGTCCGGCGTGGGACTGGAGGAGAGAGTCGCAAATCGTCCGGAGGGCGACAATTGTGGAAAGTACGTACGCAATTTCCCTTAGGAAGGCCGTCCGCGTCGCGGCTCAGGCGGGCTCCGTCTGCGTTACCGAAAAATAAACACAATCTTTCCATGGGTCGGGCTAGGAATCGGCCTTGTTTGAGAGAAGAGGCGTGTTTTTCTGGCCGGCGCGTGGAACGAAGGCTGCGCCGCAGCGTTACGGGGCCCGGGGACGTGTCGTGGCCCTGCATTGAGCAGAACGGGGGCTTGAGGACATGAAGGTGACGACTGCAGGCGACAGCGCGCTCGACGACGCGGCGCTCGACCCCAAGGCGCTTGACGCGATCGGCCAGGCGCTGAAGGCCCATTATGACGAACTCGTCTATGCGCCGCTTCCGGACAAGTTCGTCGACCTCCTTGCGAGGCTCGAACTTGAAGAGCAGCGCGCCGCCAGCAAGGGAGTGAAAGCGAGGCGCAATGCCGCCAAATAACTTTCGGGACGAACTGATCGCGGAGATCAAGAATCTTCGCGCATTCGCGATCTCACTGTCGGGATCGGTGTCCGTCGCCGATGATCTCGTCCAGGAGACTCTGCTGCGCGCGTGGAGCAAATTCGACAGGTTCCAGCCGGGCACGAGCCTCCGTGCGTGGCTGTTCACCATCCTGCGCAATATCTATTATTCCAACTATCGCAAGCGGTCGCGCGAGGTGCAGGACAGCGACGGCCTTTACGCCCGCCGCATCGTCGTCCCCGGCGATCAGGAAGCCCACCTGGACCTCGAGGACTTCCGCAAAGCAATGGCGAGGCTGCCTGCCGAGCAGCGCGAGGTTCTGACGCTGGTCGGGGCGAGCGGCCTCTCCTATGAGGAAGCCGCAGCCATTTGCCAGGTCGAGATCGGAACGATCAAGAGCCGTCTGAGCCGCGCCAGGGCGAAGCTCGTCGAACTTCTGAAGCTGGACGACGCCACGCCCATTGTCGAAAACAAGCTGCGCAAGGCAGGCTAGGCGTCGCCGCGGGTCAGCGCCAGCGCCTCTCTGACCGCGGACAACAGCGCCTTCGGAGGCGAAGGCTTCTCCAGAATAGCGCGATGGCGCCATTCGGTCATGCCCGGCTCCTGACGCGCCTGCGCGGTGTAGAGAATGAACGGCACCCCTCGGCTCTCCAGCTGGCGGGCGACCGGGGAGACGGTTTCCGACCCGAGCCGGAAGTCAAGGACGGCGACCGAAAAGTCCGCTTCGTCCGCGCGGGCGAGGGCTTCCGTCAGCGTCCGGCAGAGGCCCACCACGATCGCGCCGGCGTCCGACAACACGGTTTCGAGGTCCATCAGAAGAAATGGGTCGTCCTCCACGACGAGCACTCGTACGCCGACGAGGCCATCGGTATTGGCGTTGGCTGCAATGACGGTCATGACAGGCGGCTTCGGTTCCCGGAGGATCTTTGCGTTCCCGCGAGGAAACGGCCTCGGCAGGTCCTTGTTCCCTGCCGCTCGGATGAGATTCGGCTCAGGCCCGGGCCTCAAGATTAAACAACTCTTGAGGCCGGCCGGGCCGGCGGCTCATGCTCGGCGGCCGCCGGGCTGTCCCGGAACCTTGCCGCCACGGAGGCCGTTACAGGGTCAGCAAAGCGAGAGAGCCATGAAGCGGCCGTCTGTCTTGTGGAAGGCTGCCGGGAGGGCGACGCCCGAAGAGGGGCGCGGCTGACGTGCGAACCAAAGAGGGATAAGATCAAACCAGCGGAGGCGAATATGGAAGGTCAGCAAGCCGACAGGAAAACGCGCGTTCGCGAGATCGCTTATCGCCTGTGGGAGGAGGAAGGCCATCCCGAGGACGCAGCGGAG